>NZ_PSTP01000010.1:0-105721 GCF_002930935.1 Rathayibacter sp. AY1A2
CCCCCCACCCCCTCGGCCACACAGCAGGCCGCCGAGCAGCCCTTTCCAGGGTAGGGGCGGTGCGCGCACATCCCCGGAGGTCGGGAGGACGTTCCGCCCTCGAGGCGAACGCGGGAAACGCGTGTCAGCGTTTCCCGCTAGCCGGTCGCGACCCGCTCTCCGAATCGCGACCCCTCGCGAAGCCGACCGCGGTGAGGAGAGCGCAAGCGCTCTCCTCACAGTTCAGAACAGATCCGGCGACGGCGTCGACGCGTAGCGGATGGCGACGTCGGCGTGGCGGTCGAAGCGGTAGCCGACTCCGCGGACGGTGCGCACGATCTCCTCGTAGCGGCCGAGCTTGGCGCGGAGGCGGCGGACGTGGACGTCGATGGTGCGCTCGTTCGGCGCGTCGTCGTCCGCGGCGCCCCAGAGCGAGGCGATGAGCTCGGCGCGCTCGATGGTGCGGCCCTCGCGGAGCACGAGGTACTGGAGGAGCTCGAACTCCTTGTAGGTGAGGGGGGTGGTCTCCTCGTCGAGGATGACGCGCTTGCGGGAGATGTCGATGACGACGCCGCCGGGTGCACGGTCGGGGTCGGGCTCGGCGTCGGAGCGGCGCTTGGCGACGGCGGCCGGGTCCTGCAGCGCGAGGCGGACCACGTCCACGTCCCGGCCGCCGGCGCCCTGCGGGGCGAGGGCGACGGAGGCGTACGTCTCGGCGTCGGGGGCGAGCTGCGCCGTGACGCGCTTCAGCTCCTCGACCAGGCGGCCGAGGTCGACTCCGGCGGCGCGGGCCTTGGCCTCGTCGATGCCGACGTAGAGGGCGAAGCCGCGGGCCTCGGTGCCCTGAGGGACGGCGCGGAGGCGGGGCGCTGCGGGCGCGGCGTCGGCGACCGGCTGGAGGCGGGGCGCCTCGGTGGGGGCGGTGGCGGTGGCGGTGCGGGTGTGGAGGAGGGTCATGACGAGTCCTTGGCTGGTCGGATCCGGGACGAGTGTCCGAGGGTGCGGATCCGGGTGTGCGCGATCGAGCCGGCCCGCGGTGCGCGGTGGCGGCAGAGACGGATGCGGGGCATCCAGGGGATCGTCCGCGCCTCGGACGCTCAGCCGATCGTGACGATCAGCGGGCGGAGGCGGTGCGGGGATCCGGCGAGGTCAGTTCCTCATGCACACATTCGACAGCACATGACGGGGCCACCGGCCATCATCATGCCGGCATTCCCGATGGCCTCGAGGGAGGTCAGGGCGTGCAGGGTGTCAGTCATGTCCGTCAGTAAAGCGGAGGCCGGTGCACGGCGTCAACACTTCCGTGGGGATGGACGGCGCGTCGGGGGTGGTTCCGGTGCTCGGGAGGAGGCGCGAGTCGTGACGGGGGATCGCGATGCGGCCGCTGCGCGGGCTGCTCGATCAGCAGGACGGGCGGTGCAGGACGGTCTCGCTGAGGGGGTGTCGAGACCCTCGCTGCGCCGGCCGACCGGCACGGCTCAGCGGGGCTCCCTGTTCCGGGGCGCGACGCGAGGCCCGCTCGTCCGGGGGCCGGTGGGCTCAGCCCGCGAGGCCGTAGAGGCGGTCGCCCGCGTCGCCGAGGCCGGGGACGATGTAGCCGAGCTCGTTGAGCTTCTCGTCGAGGGAGCCGAGGACGATGGTCACGTCGCGGTCGCCGAAGGCCTTCTCGACGGCGGCCAGGCCCTCGGGGGCGGCGAGCAGGCAGACGGCGGTGACGTCGACCGCTCCCCGGTCGAAGAGGAACTGGATGGCCGCGACGAGCGAGCCGCCGGTCGCGAGCATCGGGTCGAGGACGAAGCACTGGCGGTTCGACAGGTCGTCGGGCAGGCGCTCCGCGTACGTGGTCGGCTCGAGCGTCTCCTCGTTGCGCGCCATGCCCAGGAAGCCGACCTCGGCGGTCGGGATGAGCTTGACCATGCCCTCGAGCATCCCGAGGCCGGCGCGGAGGATCGGGACGACCAGCGGCTGCGGGTCGCTGAGCGCGAGGCCGGTGGTCTGCGTCACGGGGGTCTCGATGGTGACGGTGCGGGTGCGGACGCCGCGGGTGGCCTCGTAGGCGAGGAGCGTCATCAGCTCCTCGGCGAGCTGACGGAAGGTGGGGGAGGGGGTGCGCTTGTCACGCAGCACGGTGAGCTTGTGGGTGATCAGCGGGTGGTCGGCTACGTGGACGCGCATAAGCTCAATCTACTGGCCGGAGCGGCGCCCCACCGGCCGCAGCGGGCCGCCGCAGGAGGGGGAGCGATGCGCGACAGCGATCTCCGCGTCCCCCGCCGCTCCGAGGAGTGGATGGGCCTGGCGCTCGACGAGGCGCGGCGGGCCGCGGGCTGGGGCGACGTCCCCGTGGGCGCGGTGGTGCTCGACTCGGAGGGTGCGGTGCTCGGGCTCGGGCGCAACGAGCGCGAGCTGCGGCGGGATCCGACGGCGCACGCCGAGGTGGTCGCGATCCGCGCGGCGGCCGAGGCCCGCGGCGACTGGCATCTCGAGGGCTGCACGCTGGTGGTCACGCTCGAGCCGTGCGTGCTCTGCGCCGGAGCGATCCTGGCGGCGCGGATCGACCGCGTCGTCTTCGGCGCGTGGGACGAGAAGGCGGGCGCCTCCGGATCCGTGCACGACCTCCTCCGCGACCGCCGGCACAACCACGTGGTCGAGGTGTACCCCGGGGTCCGCGCCGCGGAGAGCTCGCGGCTCCTGCTCGACTTCTTCGCCGACCGCCGCTGACGCCGAGCGCCGCCGAACCCCTCAGCTCGGAGCGCCCAGCCACTCCGTCAGCGCGAGCCGCGTCGCCGCGTGCATCCGCTCGAAGCGCTCCGCCGCGACGTCGTCGGCGAGCGCGGCGGCGTCGTAGCCCGCCGCTCCTGCCCACTCCCCGTCGCCCTCGAGCCACTGCGCGGCCATCGTGCCGGTCAGCTCGGGGTGGAACTGCACGCCGAGGAGCCAGTCCTCCACGGCGAACGCCTGCACCTCGCCCGCCGGCGACGACGCCAGCAGCGCCGCTCCGCTCGGCAGCGCGAAGGTGTCGCCGTGCCACTGCATCACGTGGACGCCGGCCAGGTGCCGGAGCGGGGAGCCGGCGCCCTCCTCCGTGAGCACGACCGGCCGGAAGCCGACTTCGCGGGCCGATCCGGGATGGACGGACTCGCCCAGGGCGGTCGCGATCAGCTGCGCTCCGAAGCAGACGCCGAGCGTGGGACGGCGGTGGTGCATCCGGTCCTGCAGGAGCGCGATCTCGGGGCTGATGAAGGGGTGCCGCGAGGTCTCGTAGACGCCGGCGCTGGAGCCGAGCGTGACGACGAGGTCGGGGGCGAGGATGTCGATCGCGTCGAGGTCCGTCCCTGCGACGGCGTCGACGGCGAACCCCCGCTCGGTCAGCATCGGCTCGAGCGCGCCGAGCCCGGCACCGCGCTCGTTGACGATCGCCAGGGCCCGGCGCATCTCAGGCGCTCCCGTGCGGCGCGGCCGGCGGGGAGGCGGCGGGCGGAGCGGCGGCGGCCGGAGCGGCCGCGGCGGCCGTCCCTTCCGCCTCCGTCACGGCCGGACGGGCCGCCGGCGGTCCCGCGCGTCCGCGGTCGACGTCGGGCTCGAGGTAGATCGTGGTGGCGGCGGGAACGGCCTCGCGGATCCGCTTCTCGGCGGCGTCGATCCCGGCGGCCACGTGCTCGAGGGTCTCGGCGGCCGGGAAGGCGAGCTTCGCGGCCACGAGGATCTCGTCCGGTCCGAGGTAGAGCGTGCGCATGTGGATGACGCGCTCGACGTCGCGCCCGGCCTCGAGCGCGGCGCGGATCGAGGCGGCGTCGGCGGGAGTCGCCCCCTCTCCGACCAGCAGGCTCTTCGTCTCGACGCCCAGCACGATCGCCACCACGATCAGCAGGGTGCCGATCATGATCGTTCCGATCGCGTCGTAGACCGAGTCGCCGGTGATCACGGTCAGCCCGACTCCGAGCAGCGCGAACGTCAGACCGGTGAGCGCGGCGACGTCCTCGAGGAGCACGACCGGCAGCTCCGGCGCCTTCGCCCGGCGGATGAACTGCAACCAGGACTGCGAGCCGCGGACCCGGTTCGACTCCTTCACTCCGGTGCGCAGCGAGTAGCCCTCGAGGCAGATCGAGATCACGAGGACCAGGATCGGCAGCCAGGAATTCTCGAGCTCGTGCGGCTCGGCGATCTTCTCGATGCCCTCGTAGAGCGAGAAGACGCCGCCGACGGAGAACAGGATGATCGACACCACGAAGGCGTAGACGTAGCGCTCCCGTCCGTAGCCGAACGGGTGCTCCTCGTCGGCGGCCTTCCGCGACTTGCGGCCGCCGAGCAGCAGGAGCAGCTGATTGCCGGAGTCGGCGAGCGAGTGCACGCCCTCGGCGAGCATGGAGGCGGATCCGGAGAAGAACCAGGCGACGAACTTCGTCAGGGCGATGCCGAGGTTGGCCGCGAGCGCCGCGATGATCGCGGTGCCGCCTCCGGATGCGCTCACGTGGTCTCCTCGGGCTCGCCGCTGGATGGTCGGGCCATCCTACGAGGCGCCGGACCGCCCCTGGACCCCCTTGCCGCGGGCTCTTCGTAGGATGAGCGGCGTGACCGATGCGCCCGTCCTGCTCCCGTCCATCGCCGTCCTCGGCCTCGGCTCGATGGGGGGTGCGATCCTCCAGGGCCTGCTGGCTCCCGGCGTGCGCGTCGAGGGGGGCGTGCGGGTGACCAACCGCGACTCCGCGAAGGCCGCCGCGTGGGACGGCCACCCGGTGGTCACCGCCTTCGCCACCGCGGACGACCCGGAGGCCAACCGGCGTGCGGTCGAGGGCGCGGCGATCGTGCTCGTGGCCGTCAAGCCGCACATGGTGCCGGACCTGCTCGACGAGATCGCCGACGCGCTCGCCCCGGGCGCGGTCGTCGTCTCCGTCGCCGCCGGCGTGACCGCGGCCACGTTCGAGCGGCACCTGCCCGCGTCCGTCGCCGTGCTCCGCTCGATGCCGAACACTCCCGCGGTCGTGGGCCGCGCCGTCACCGGCCTCAGCGCGGGCACGCGGTCCGGCGACGAGGACCTGGCGCTCGTGCGCCGCCTGTTCGAGACGGTCGGCGAGGTGGTCGAGGTGCCGGAGTCGCAGCTCGACGCGCTCTCGACGATCTCCGGCTCGGGGCCCGCCTACGTGTTCCTGCTGATCGAGGAGCTCGTCGCGGCCGCTGTCGCGAAGGGCTTCACCCCGGAGCAGGCGTCGACGATGGTGGTCGGCACGTTCCGCGGCGCGGCCGAGCTGCTCGCGGACTCCGGCGAGGAGCCCGCGGAGCTGCGCCGGCGGGTCACGAGCCCGAAGGGCACCACCGAGCGGGCCGTCGCGGTCCTGCAGGAGGCCGACCTCGCCGCCCTCTTCACGCGGGCGACCGACGCCGCGCTGGCCCGCGCCCGCGAGCTCGCCGCCTCCTGACTCCGCCCTCCTCTCCGCGAGACGCCGCTCGGGTACGCGACACCCCGGAGCGGGCGTACCGGAGCGGCATCCCGCAGAGGAGGAGGAGGAAGGGGGCGCGGGTCAGGAGCCGAGGGCCGCGAAGCGCTCGATGTCACTGGGGGTGCCGCTGACCACGATGAGGTCGTGGTTCGAGACGACGGTCTGCTCGGTCGCGTAGGTGAAGGGCTTGCCCGGGCTCTTGACGCCGACGACGGTCACGCGGTGCTTGCGGCGCACGCCCGACTCCGTGAGCGTCAGCCCCCGGATCGGCTTGGGTGGGTACATCTTCGCGAGCACGAAGTCGTCGTCGAACTCGATGAAGTCGAGCATGCGGCCCGAGACAAGGTGCGCGACGCGCTCGCCCGCCTCCGCCTCGGGGTAGATCACGTGGTTCGCGCCGATCCGCTCGAGGATCTTGCCGTGCGAGCGCGAGATCGCCTTCGCCCAGATCTGCGGGATCTTGAGGTCGACGAGGTTCGCAGTGATCAGCACGGACGCCTCGATGGAGGAGCCGACCGCGACGACGGCGACCTGGAAGTCCTGCGCGCCGATCTGCGCGAGGGCGTCGAGCGAGCGGGCGTCGGCCTGCACCGCGTGGGTGACCCGCTCCGACCACTTCTGCACGAGACCGGCGTCGGCGTCGATGGCGAGGACCTCGCGGTCGAGGCGGTCGAGCTGGCCGGCCGTGGCGGCTCCGAAGCGCCCGAGGCCGATCACCAGCACCGGGGCGTCGTACCTGATGCGGTCAACCAACGATGGGCCTCTCTTCCGGTCGTCTGAACAACTGCCTCCGCTGGCTCGCGGCGAGCGCGGCGGCGAGAGTCACGGTACCAACGCGGCCCATGAACATCGTCAGCGCCAGGATGTAGACCCCGGACGGCGGCAGCTCCGCGGTGAGCCCCGTCGAGAGCCCGGAGGTCGCGAAGGCCGAGATCACGTCGAAGAGCACGTGGTCGAGCGAGGCCTTGGTGATGTGCAGGATCAGGACGCTCGACACGGCGACCGTCGTCGCGCCCCACAGCACGACCGAGACGGCCAGGCGCAGGACGTCGTTCGGGATCCGGCGGCCGAACGCCTCCATGTCGTTGTTGCCTCGGGCCTCGGCGAAGGCGGCCAGGAACAGGATCGCGAGGGTTGTGACCTTGATCCCGCCGGCCGTGGAGGCCGATCCTCCGCCGATGAACATCAGCATGTCCGTCACGAGCAGGCTCGAGCCGTTGAGGTCGGGAACCGAGATCGTCGAGAAGCCGCCCGACCGCGTCATCGTCGAGAGGAAGAAGGACTGGAAGACGGTGTCTCCCGCATCGAGGCTGCCGAAGGTCCTCGGATTGTCGAACTCGAGCACGATGTAGAGGACGGCCCCGGCGACGAGCAGGATCACGGAGGTGACCAGCGTCAGCTTCACGTGCACCGACCACTTGCGCGGGCGCCGCCAGCCGCGGGAGAAGGCGTAGATGACGGGGAAGCCGATCGAGCCGAGGAAGACGCCGAGCATCAGGATGCCGAGGAACCAGTAGTCGTCCTCGAACGGGGTGAGTCCCGCGGCGTTCGGGGCGAAGCCGGTGTTCGTGAACGCCATCGCGGAGTAGTAGAAGGAGTGCCAAACGGCCTCGCCGATCGGGATCCCGTCGATCAGCATCCGCGGGAACAGCAGGAGCGCGACGATGATCTCGATCGCGGCGGCGCTGATCGCGACGGTGGCGAGCAGTCCGCCGATCTCGCCCAGGCGCACGGCCTGGCCCTCGGCGACGGGGCCGGAGTGGATCCGCAGCGGGTTCGAGTCGCTGGCGACCATGAGCTTCGCCCGGAGCCCGAGGCGGCGCGAGATCGCCAGGCCCATGATCGAGGCGAGCGTCAGCACTCCCAGAGCGCCGATGTTCACGCCGACGAAGATGATCGAGTGGCCGAACGCCGACCAGTGCGTCGCCATGTCGACCGTCGCGAGGCCGGTCACGCAGATCACCGACATCGCGGTGAAGAAGGCGTCGTGCAGCGGAGTGACGGTGCCCGTGGTGCTCGACACCGGCAGCGAGAACAGCAGGGTGAAAACGAGCACGAGCGCCGAGAAGATGAGGATCGCGAAGCGGGACGGCGAGCGTCCGGCGAAGTCGTCGATGAGGTCGCGGGCCCGCTCGAACCCCGACCAGGGGGAGACGGGCGAGACGCCCACGGGGCTGCGGAACTGCTGCCGAACCACCACGGCGGATCCTCCACTCGATCGCGGCCATGCTACCCGCTCGGTGCCGGGCCCCCGGGGCGCTGACTAGCCTGGGCGCATGGCTGACATCTTCGGGGTGATCGCGGACGGGACCCGCCGGGACATCCTCGCCCTGCTGCTCGAGCAGCGGCGGGACGGCTCGGCCGAGGGCATGAGCGTGTCGCGGATCGTGGCGCGCCTCGAGCTGAGCCAGCCGACCGTCTCGAAGCACCTCAAGGTGCTGCGCGAGACCGGCCTCGTCACGGTGCGCGAGAGCGGACAGCACCGCTTCTACGCGCTCGAGTACGCGCCGCTGGCGGAGGTCGAGGACTGGCTGCTGCCCTTCCTCGCCGAGGACGAGGCGGCCGGCGCCCTGCTCGACGCTCCGACCGCGGCCCGGGCGGAGTCGCTGGGTCGGGCGCTCGCCGAGCGCACCCACCAGGTCAGCACCGTGGTGCAGGACATCCAGCGGGGCGTCAGCGAGGGAGCGACGAAGGTGGCGGAGGCGCTGCGCATCCGCAAGTGAGGGGCGCCGAGGAGCCGGAAACGGTGGAGCCCCGGGTCGTGTAAGCTCGCGGGAGCCAGTTTTTCGTAAGCGGCCGCCCGTCGGGCGGTCGACCCCCTGAACGTTGTGAGGTCTTCGTGGGTTCTGTCATCAAGAAGCGTCGCAAGCGTATGGCGAAGAAGAAGCACCGCAAGCTGCTTCGCAAGACTCGCCACCAGCGTCGCAACAAGAAGTAGGCTCGCGCCTCTTCCCACTCGAGCGTCCGCCCTTCCGGGGTCGGGCGCTCGTCTGCGTTCACGGATCATCCCGGCGGCGCTCGCCGTCTCGGCGCCCGTCGCCGGGGCCGCCGTACACTGACCGCATGGTGGACGTGGAGCTGACGCTCGTGGGCAAGCCGGGCTGTCATCTCTGCGACGACGCGCGGACCGTGGTCGAGCAGGTGGTCGCCGACCTGGGCGCCGAGGCGTCGGTCGCCGTCTCGGAGGTGTCGATCCTCGACGATCCCGAGCTGCACGAGCGCTTCGTCGAGGAGATCCCGGTGGTGCTGATCGACGGGCGCGTGCACACCTTCTGGCGGGTCGATCCCGTGCGGCTCCGGCGGGCCCTCCTCGATCGCGGGTGAGCTTCGACCGGGCCGTCCGGACGGAAGCACGACCGCGACGTCCCTCTGACGGGGGACAGGACGGCTCGCGATAGCTCGCCTCTCGCCCTTACCCTCGTGAGGGGGGAGTGCGCTCCTCCGTGCGCGGACGCAGATCGTCGCCCGTGGAGGAAGGAACCGCCATGCCGTCATCCCGCCGACTCGCCCTGCCCGCCGCCGCTCTCGCGGCGCTCGTGCTCGGCCTGGCCCTCCCCGGAGCGGCCGTCGCGGCCCCCTCCGCCTCGACGGTCTCGACCACGGTCGAGCAGCCGGCCGCGACGACCATCCCCGGCGTGCCGGAGGATCCCGAGCAGCCGGGCGACGGCGGCTCCGACCCCGTTCCCGGCGTCCCCGAGGAGCCCTCCGTTCCCGGAGTGCCCGAGGAGCCGGCAGAACCCGAGCAGCCCGCTCCCGTCGACCCCGCGCCCGTGGACCCCGCGCCCGTGGACCCCGCGCCGGTCGATCCGGCACCGGTCGACCCCGCGCCCCAGCAGCCGAGCCAGCCCTCCACCGGCGGCGGATCCACCGGCGGCGGATCGACCGGCGGCGGCGGCCAGCAGGGCGGCTCCGGCGGCGGCCAGCCCTCCACCGGCGGCGGATCGTCCTCCGGCGGCTCCGGCTCCGGCGGCGGCACCACCGGCGGAGCGACGTCCGGCGGCACCTCCGGCGGCGGCACCACCTCCGGCACCACCACGTCCGGCACCGCCGGCTCCTCCGGTGCGGGCGCCGTCACTCCGGCGGCGTCGGCCCCCGGACGCACCGAGCTCGGCACCTCGACCGAGGGCGCGAAGCCGGCGGCCGGTGCCGCGACCGCGGACGTCTTCCTCACCCGCGAGCTCGCCGTCCAGCCGGAGGCGCTCACCGTCGAGCTCGCCCGCTTCTACGGCGTCGGCTTCTCGTACACCGGCTTCGCGAGCGGCGAGGCCGTCTCCGCGGTCCTCCGCGACCCGAACGGCACCAAGACCCCGCTGACCCTCGAGGCGGGGAGCGGCACCGCGACCGTGCCGACCGCGCTGATCACCAAGTCGGGCGCCTTCACGGTCGACCTCACGGGCGACCAGGGCTCCGCCGCCAAGGTCGTCTTCCGGCTCGCGCCCTCCACCGGCAACGGCCTCCTGCTCGAGCCGCGCGAGCTCGGCGACGGCAGCACCGAGGCGCCCCGCGGCGCCGTCTGGGGCTTCGACGCCGACGAGGAGGTCGCCGTGGGCGCCTTCGAGACCTCCGGGGCCCGCGCCGACCTGGCCGCCGGCGACGTCGCCGTGCAGTCCGACTCCATCGGCTGGGCCGAGCTGGCGCTGGGCGACGCGGTCGTCGCCGACCCCGACCCCTCCGTCTACTGTGTCGTCGCCTTCGGTCGCGAGTCGCACCGCACGGCAGCCGTGACCGTCTCCTACCGTGACAGCGACACCACGGCCGCACCGTGGGAGGCGCAGCAGGTCTGCGGCACCGCGATCAGCGCCGCGCGCACCGCCTTCCTCAGCACGGCCGCCTCGGCGGGACCGGCCGGCATCACGCCGACCACCGCGCTGATGATCGGCGGCGGTGCGGTCGCCGCGTCGCTCGTCGCCTGCGCGGCCGTCCTGGTCGTGATGCGCCGCCGGCGCATGAACACGGACCTCTTCATCGGCGGACCGCTGCCGCGCACGCAGAGCGACTGACGCGTCCCGAGGACGAGGGAAGGCCCGCGGGACGCGATCCCGCGGGCCTTCCCTCGTCCTCTCCAGGCGCTCAGCCGGCCGCGGTGAAGCGGAGGAGGATCGTCCGCGCCTCCGGCCGCAGCTGGAAGTCGGGCCACACGTCCGGACCGCACGCGCGGGAGCCCAGGCCGTGCTGGGCGGCGTCGATCACGAGGACCGCGCGCTCCGATTCCGGCAGCTCGTGCGGGTGCGCGGCGGCCGTGATCTCCTGCGGCGTGTGCCGCGCCAGGGTGAAGCCGGGGAGGCGCCCGTGCAGGTCGCGCGCGGCTTCGATGCGGAGGCGGGGCGAGCCCGCCTCCGTCAGCGTCAGCTCGCGCACGCTGCT
The DNA here is from genome assembly GCF_002930935.1 of Rathayibacter sp. AY1A2. Lineage (NCBI taxonomy): Bacteria > Bacillati > Actinomycetota > Actinomycetes > Micrococcales > Microbacteriaceae > Rathayibacter > Rathayibacter sp. AY1A2. The sequence continues at coordinate 10,779 of NZ_PSTP01000010.1, forward strand.
GCGGTGACCGCTCTCCTGCGGGCGGGCGTACGGAGTCGTCAGCCGGTCCATCTCCGCCGTGAATCGCCCCACCCGCGCGGCCCGGAGGCTGTCGGGGTAGGACTCGAGTGGGCCGGTGCCGAACCACTCCGCGCCGTCGATCGACGCGGGCAGGTCGATCAGGATGCCCAGCCGCGGCCAGACGGAGTCCCAGCCCCGGGTCGGCACGAGGTCGACGCGGAGGACCGTGCTCTCCCCGTCGACGCTCCAGCGCTCCTCCATCAGGAGTCCCGCGTCGAAGTCCGCGGCCGAGAAGCGGGTCACGCAGCGGAGCCCGGCGGAGGCGTCGACCTCCTGCACGCGGCCGACCAGGCGGTCGAGTCCGGCCTCGCGCCAGCGGGCGGCGGAGGAGGGGGCCGGCATCCCGCGGCCGTCGCCGTCGTACGGGTCGCCGGTGACGTAGCCGGGGAAGCCCGCGCCCTCGTCGTTGTCGGTCGGGGCGCGCCAGAGCTCGGCGCGCGGTCCGTCGACGGGCAGGCCGGCGAGGGAGGCGAGCCGACCGTCGCGGAACCGCGCGACTCCGAGCGCGCCGCCCTCGAGGGGCGGAGCCGAGCGGACGGCGCGGGTCCACGCGGGCACCGCCGACGGCGCGGCGAGGAGGTGCTGACCGGTGGAGAGCACGTGGCCCTCCTCCGCCCAGGCGGTCGGGGCGTCGAGGACCGCGTCGACGGTGAGCCAGGTCTCGCCGCCGGGGCGCACCTCGAGCGGGGGGAGCTCCACGTGCACGGCGTCGCCGGCCGCGATGACCGGGGCGTCGAGCACTCCCTCCGAGGTGACCCGCCCGTCCCGCTCGACCCGCCACGCGAAGCGCAGATCGGCGGTGGAGGCGTCGTGCCGGCGGTTCTCGATGACGACGCCGTCGCCGCGGACCGTGAGGCGCACCGGAGCGACGATCTGCTTCCACTCGAACAGGCCCGGGCTGGGCGTGCCGTCGGAGAGCACCATGCCGTCCATCACGAAGTTGCCGTCGTGCACCACCTCGCCGAAGTCGCCGCCGTACGCGTAGTACTCGACGCCCTCCGGCGTGCGCGCCCGCAGGCCGTGGTCGCGCCACTCCCAGACGAAGCCGCCGTGCAGCCGCGGGAAGCGGTCGACGAGGTCCTCGTACTGGTCGATCGCTCCCGGGCCGTTGCCCATCGCGTGCACGTACTCGCAGAGCAGGAAGGGCTTGGAGCGCTGCCGAGCGGACTCGCCGGGGGAGCAGCCGAGGAGCGGAGTGAGCGAGCCGTCGGTGCCGATCCGCTCGGTCTCGGGGATCGAGGAGTACATCCGCGAGTACACGTCGGTGTACGCGCCGGTGTAGTCGCCCTCGTAGTGGACGGGGCGCTCCGGGTCGCGCCCGTGCACCCAGGCGGACATCGCGGCGAGGTTCGCGCCGGTGCCCGCCTCGTTGCCGAGGGACCAGAGCACGATGCTCGGGTGGTTCTTGTCGCGCTCGACGGTCCGCTCGATGCGGTCGAGGTACGCCTCGCGCCAGGCGGGGTCGTCGCTGGGGTTGCCCGCCCAGCCGACCCGCTCGAAGCCGTGGGTCTCGAGATCGCACTCGAGGACCACCCAGAAGCCGAGCTCGTCGGCGAGGTCGAGCAGACGGGGATGCGGCGGGTAGTGGCTGGTGCGGATGGCGTTCACGTTGAAGCGCTTCATCATCGCGAGGTCCTCGCGGGCGGAGTCCTCGTCGAACGCTCGACCGCGGTCGGGGTGCGTCTCGTGGCGGTTGACGCCGTGGAAGACGACGCGCTCGCCGTTGACCAGGAAGCGGTCGCCGCGGATCTCGACCGTGCGGAAGCCGAGCCGCAGCGAGACCGTCTCACCGGCGGAGGCGAGCGTCGCGTCGTAGAGGCGCGGAGCCTCCGCCGACCACGGCTCGACCTCGGGGACCTCGATCGCGGCGATCTCCTCCGCCGAGGCCCAGACCGTCTCGATCCCGAGCCCGGGCACGCGCAGCGTCAGCGGGAACGCGTCGGCCGCGGCGGTCACCTCCGCCTCGATCCGGCCCGCGCCGCCGGTGAAGGAGGAGCGCAGCCACACGTCCTCGATCCCGCCGACGGGGCGCGCGAGCAGGTGCACCGAGCGGAAGATCCCCGGCAGCCACCACTGGTCCTGGTCCTCCACGTAGCTCGAGGCCGACCACTGGTGCACGCGGACCACGACGAGGTTCTCGCCCGGGCGGACGACGCCGGTGACGTCGAACTCCTGCGCGAGCCGGCTGCCGGAGCCGATCCCGATCTCGACGCCGTTGACCCAGACGCGGTACCGCGACTCGACGCCGTCGAAGCGCAGGACGACCGCCTCGGCGGAGTCCCACTCCTCCGGGACCACGACGGTGCGGCGGTAGTCGCCCGTCGGGTTCGCGTCCGGAACGAACGGCGGCTCGGTCGGGAACGGGAACTGCACGTTCGTGTAGGCCGGCAGTCCGTAGCGCCCGTCGCCCTGCAGCACCCAGTGCGAGGGCACCGGCATCAGGTCCCAGCCGGAGTCGTCGAACGACTCGTCCCCGACGGCGTCCACGCCCTCGCCCTCCGGCAGCACGCCGGCGCCGCCCGGGGTCCCCGGAGCGGCGGGGAGCAGGCGGAAGCGCCACTCCCCGTCCAGCGGGAGCGCCGGGGCGTCGGTGTGCAGCCACGAGCGGGGGGCCCGGCGGCGGCCGGAGCCCGGTCCGGTGTCCGTCAGGTAGTGGGAGGTCGTCGGGGGAGTCGTCACTTCACGGAGCCTTCCGTCAGGCCGCCGCGCCAGAAGCGCTGCAGCACGATCATGGCGATGGCGAGCGGGATGATCGACAGCAGGACGCCGCCGGTCGTCAGCTCGTAGAACTCGGGCAGGCGGTCGACCTGTCCGAGCCAGTTGTTCAGTCCCAGTGTGATCGGGAACAGGTTCGTGTCCGAGAGCATCACCAGGGGCAGGAAGTAGTTGTTCCAGATCCCGACCAGCTGGAAGAGGAACACGGTGACCAGCGCGGGAGTCAGGATGCGCAGCCCGAGCGTGTGGAAGATCCGCAGCTCCCCGGCGCCGTCGATGCGCGCCGCCTCGATGATCGCGGTGTCCACGGTCGCCTGAGCGTAGATCCGGCAGAGGAACAGCCCGAACGGCGAGACGAGCGAGGGGATCAGCACGCTCCAGTAGGTGTTCGCGATGCCCATCTGGCTGAAGAGCAGGAACAGCGGCAGAGCGGTCGCGGTGCCCGGCACCAGGACGCCCGCGAGGATCGTCCCGAACACGAGCCTGCTGCCGCGGAACTCGTACTTGGCCAGCGCGTAGCCGCCCGCCGCGGCGAGGTAGGTCGCGAGCAGGGCGCCCACTCCGGCGTAGAGGACGGAGTTGAGGAACCAGCGGACGAAGATGCCGTCGCCGTAGGTCAGCACCTGCGTCAGGTTGTCCCAGAGCGCGAACGTCGGGGCGAACCAGAAGCCGTAGGTGGCGAAGAGGTCCTCGGTCGTCTTGGTCGCCGCGACGACGACCCAGTAGACGGGGATGAGGAAGTAGACCGCCACGACGACGAGGATCGCGGTGACGATGATGGTCGAGGCGCGGTTGCGGCCGGCCGAGCGGTCGGGCCCGCGTCCGGCCTTCACGGGGCGGTCGGCGGTGACGACTCCGGTGGTCGTGGTCGGCGGGGTCTCGGTGCGGCTCATGACGACCTCCTGTTCGAGATCGAGAGGAACGTGAAGGAGAGCAGGAACGCGACCAGCGCGATCAGGACGGCCTGGGCGGCGGCGACGTTGTAGTCGTTGTAGGCGAAGGCCGTGGTGTACGCGCTGAGGTTCGGCGTGTACTGGCTGTCGATCGCCGGAGCGACCGTCTTCAGCACCTGCGCCTCGGCGAACAGCTGGAGCGTTCCGATGATCGAGAAGATCGTCGTCAGCACCAGCGCGGGGCGGATGAGCGGCAGCTGGATGCTGCGGGCGACGCGCCAGGTGGAGGCGCCGTCGACCTTCGCCGCCTCGTAGAGCTCGACCGGGATCGCCTTGAGCTGGGCGACGATGATCAGCATGTTGTAGCCGGTGTAGCTCCAGAGCGAGATGTTCGCGATCGACCAGAGCACCGTGTCCGCACCGAGGAAGTCGGGCTGGAGCCCGACCACGTTCGCCGCGTCGATGAGCGGGCTGAGGCCGGGCACGTAGAGGAACGACCACAGGATCGTCGCGATCACTCCGGGCACTCCGTAGGGGAGGAAGTAGGCCGCCCGGAAGAAGCCGGGGAACTTCGCCGACGCCGACTCGAGCATCAGCGCGAGGACGGTGCAGAGGGCGATCATCACCGGCACCTGGACGACGCCGAAGAGGAACATCCGCCCGATGGAGGCGATGAAGTTGCCGTCGGCGAGGGCCTGCGCGTAGTTGTCGAAGCCCGCGAACCCGCTGGTGACCCCGGCCTCGCCGAAGAGGCCGGAGCGCGTCACCTTCGTGAAGCTGGAGCCGACGGCGACGACGATCGGGACGATGAACGTGAGGACGAACAGGGCCAGGAAGGGTCCGAGGAGGATCCACGGGGCGCGGGCGACCGCGCGGCTGCGCCGGGGCGCGCCCGGCGTCCGCGTGGTGGCCGCGACCGCGGCGGCGGCGGGGGAGGTCGTGGTGGTCATGCGGAGGCCCTCCTGATGCTCAGGCCCTTGTTCTCGAAGACCGTGATGATCTGCTGCTCCGCCTCGGCGACCGCGTCCACGAGCGAGAGCCCGGACGCCTTCTTCCGGAAGCCGTCGCTGAGGATGTTGAAGGACTGCTGCGTGACGGGCCACCAGGACCAGTCGGGGTTCTGCTCCTTCGATGCGGGCACGAGGACGTCCTCGTTGTAGTTCTGCCCGCTGAAGAAGTCGCTCGGACCCTTACGGGCCGTGCCGATCTCGCCGACCGCGGGAGACCAGCCGATGCCGCTGTTGGCGATCATCGCGTCGATGCCCTCCTGCGTGGTGGTCATCCAGACGGCGAACTCGATCGCCTCCTCCGGGTGCTTGCTGCTCGAGAACACCGACGCGGTCGATCCGCCGAGGAAGCTCGAGCCGAAGCCGGTGTCGCCCCAGACGGGCATGGGAGCCGCGCGCCACTTGCCCGCGCCTCCGCTGACCCCCTCGATCAGGGCGTCGCCCCAGCTGCCGGTGGCGCAGGAGGCGATGCCGCCCTTCGCCGCGGCCGCGAACCACGCGGGGGAGTAGGCGCCGTAGCCGGTCTGCACCAGGTCCTGGTCGATGGCCGTGTCGAAGAAGGAGGCGACGCGCGTCGTGGCGTCGTCGGTCATGTCGATGACCCAGCCGTCCTCCTCCGGGCGCAGCCACTGCGCGCCGGCCTGCGTCGCGAACGCGGCGAAGACCGAGGCGTCGGCGAGCGGGAAGCAGTCGATGTAGGAGCCGGCTCCGCGCAGCTCCGTCGCCACCGCAGCCCAGTCGTCCCAGGTCGTCGGCGGCTCCGCACCCACCTTCCCGAACACCTCGGGCTGGTAGAAGAGCGCCATCGGGCCGCTGTCCTGAGGGATGCCGTAGACGCCGCCCGTGTAGCTGACCTGGCCCCAGAGCGTGGGGTCGTACAGGTCGCGGTACTGCTCGACGCCGTACCGGGTGAGGTCGACCAGGCCGTTGACGAGCATGAACTCGGGGACGGAGCGGATCTCGACCTGGCCGAGGTCCGGCCCGCCGCCCGCGGCGAGGGCCGAGTAGAGCTTCTGGTACCCGCCCGCGTTGCCGCCGGGGATCCAGACGGCCTCGACCTGGATCTCGGGGTGCGAGGCGTTCCAGACGTCGCAGACCTTCTGCAGGTCCTTCAGCCAGCCCCAGTACTGCAGGCGGACCGGGCCGGTGGCCGGGGCGATCGTCGGCGCCGTGTTGACCGACACGGTGCCCGGTGTCGCGCAGGCCGTCAGGCTCCCGAGTGCCGCGGTGCCGAGACCGGCGGCGATGAGCTGTCTCCGGGTGAACGGATGCATCTTCCCTCACTTCGTCGTGGTGGAGAGCCGGGGAGTCTCACCCGGCGATGATCGGGACGCTACCACGAATTCGAGTAGGTACTCGAAATTGGAGGCACTGCTCCTCCGCCGCCGCTACGCTGGCCGTTCGAGGGGCACGGCGAGGCGCCTCCAGTGCTGAGGAGGGGTCGATGGCGGAGGCGACGAGGCGACGCGGCCCGTACGCGAAGTCGGCCGAGCGCCGGCGAGCCATCATCGAGGCCGCGCACCAGGTCTTCGCCGCGCGGGGCTACGCCCGCGGCTCCCTCCAGGAGGTCGCCGACCGCGTCGGGCTCAGCCAGACGAGCCTCTTGCACTACTTCCCGTCGAAGACCGACCTGCTCTTCGCGGTCCTCGAGCACCGCGACCTGATCACGGGCGACGGTTCCTCGCCGCCGGACCCGGAGGAGGGGCTGGTCGCCGGCATCCTGCGGCAGACCCGCTACAACGAGACGGCGCCCGGAGTGATCGAGCTGTACGCCGTGCTCTGCGGCGAGTCGACTACGCAGGAGCACCCAGGGCGCGACTTCTTCGCCGCGCGGTTCCGCCGGCTCCGCAGCGAGTACACGGCCGAGCTGCGCGAGCTCCAGGCCGCCGGGCGCCTCCGCGAGGGGTCCGATCCGGAGCGGGTGGCGGCGTCGATCATCGCGCTCTGGGACGGCGTGCAGCTGCAGTGGCTGCTCGAGCGCGACGCGGTGGACATGGTGGCGTGCCTGGCCGACTACCTCGACCTCGTGGTGCTGCCGGCTCCCTAGCCGCTGGCGCGAGGGAACCCCGGCCCGTCGAGGGGACCCGCCGTCCGCGGCGGTCTCGATGGTCCGGGGTTCCCTCGACCGTGGTGCGCGCCTAGGGCAGCAGGCGGGTCGGGCCGCGGAACAGGTAGGTGACCTCGCGGAGGTTCGCCTGGTTCAGCATCAGCATGATCACGCGCGAGAGGCCCATGCCGAAGCCGCCGTGCGGCGGGACGCCGTAGCGGAAGAAGTCGAGGTAGAACTCGAGCTCCTCCGGGTCCAGGCCCTTCTCGCGGGCCTGCTCGACGAGGACGTCGACGCGGTGCTCGCGCTGGGCTCCGGTCGAGATCTCGACGCCGTTGTAGATGAGGTCGTAGCTGTTGGTGATCGTCCCGTCGCCCTCGCGGCGCATGTGGTAGAACGGCCGGATGCTCGACGCGTAGTCGGTGAGGAACACGAAGTCGTGCCCGAACTCCTCCTGCACGTAGGCCGCGATGCGGCGCTCGCCCTCGGGGTCCATGTCGTCGTCGGCGCGGGGCACCTCGTAGCCGCGCTCGGCGACGAGGCGCTTGGCCTCGGCGAGCGGGATGCGCGGGAACGGCGTGGTCGGGACGGTCAGGTCGATGTCGAAGAGCGCCTTGACCTCGGCGCCGTGCTTCTCGACGACGGCGGTGAGGCCGGCGACCATCAGCTGCTCGTGCAGCTCCATGACGTCCTCGTGCGAGTCGATCCAGGAGACCTCGGCGTCGACGCTCGTGAACTCGGTCGCGTGACGCGAGGTGAAGCTGGGGTCGGCGCGGAAGGCGGGGCCGACCTCGAAGACCTTGCCGAAGCCGGCGGGCTGCGCCATCTGCTTGAAGAACTGGGGGCTCTGCGCCAGGTAGGCCTTCGTCTCGAAGTACTCGACCTCGAAGAGCTCGGCCCGCGACTCCGAGGCGCTCGCCATGAGCTTCGGGGTGTGGATCTCGATGAAGTCGTGCTCGATCCAGTACGTGCGCAGCGCGTGCTCGAACGTGGTCTGCACACGGGCGATGAGGTTCTGCTCGGGACGGCGCAGGTCGAGGAAGCGCCAGTCCATGCGCTTGTCGATGCCGGAGTCGGGCGCGATCGGCGCCTCCGGGATCGACGCGGCGACGACCTCGAGCGTCTCGAGCTTGACCTCGATGCCGCCGAGCTTCACGCGCTCGTCGTGCTTGAGCGCACCGGTGACGGTGATGAAGGAGCCCTGGGCGAGGCCGGAGATCTCCTCGGTGATTGCGAGGCGCGCAGCCGACGCGTCGTCGCCCTCGACGGCCTCGCGCACGGCCGGGTTCACCAGCTGCACGGCACCCGACTCGTCGCGCAGGACGACGAACTGCACCTTCTTCTGGTCGCGCACGGTCTCGACCCAGCCGGACACGCGGACGGGTCCGTCCTCGAGCGCGGCGAGCTTCTTGACAGTGGTTCGGGGGAGGCGGGTCTCGTCGGTCACGGTAGGGGAGTCTACTCGGGGGCCGCCGGGCGGCGCGGAGCAGGAGCACGCGCCGGCCCGCGGCCTCCGGCGCGGCACGAAAGGGGGTCCAGTCGGTCCCCCTGCGTGCTCCGGCGTCGGGCTAGCATCGCGGAGCGAGCGCGCGGGCTCGAGAGGATCCGAGGGGGATGTGCCATGGCGGGACCGGGATTCGCGGTCATCGACTTCGAGACGACGGGGGTCCGTCCCGAGCGGGGCGACCGCGTCATCGAGGTCGCTGTCGTCCATCTCGATGCGGAGGGGCGCTTCGAGGCGGCGTTCGAGACGCTCGTGAACCCGGACCGCGATCTCGGCGCGCAGAGGATCCACGGCATCTCGGCGCGCGAGATACTGGACGCACCGTCCTTCGCCGCGATCGCCGCCGATCTGCTGGCACATCTCGACGGCCGGGTGGTCGTCGCCCACAATGCGAGCTTCGAGCGGCGGTTCCTGACAGCGGAACTGGCCCGACTCGGCGTCGAGACGGCACTCTCGAGCGAGATGCTGCTGTGCACGATGCAGCTCGCACGCGAGTTCCTGCCGGGTGCGGGGCGCTCGCTCGCCGACTGCTGCGCCGCGTTCGACATCCCGCTGGAGAACGCTCACCGAGCCGTCGTCGATGCGACCGCCACGGGCCGCCTGCTCGCGGAGTACATCGCCGTCTCCGGTGGTCGCGACCGCTGGGACGATCACCTGAGAGAGGCACTCGCCTACGGCTGGCCTCCTGTTCCGCGGAGGCGCACACTGTGGACGCCCCGACCCGCGACCGCCGTGGCTCCCGCCTCCTTCCTGGAGCGCGTCGTCCAGCGGATGCCCGACCACTCCGGACCCGTGGAGCACGGCGAGTACCTCGCCCTCCTGGACCGCTGCCTCCTGGACCGCGTCATCTCGGCGCACGAGGAGCGCGAACTGGTCACCGCGGCCGACGACCTCGGAATCGGTCGTGCGGTCGTGCGCGTCCTCCACGACCGCTACTTCGACGACCTGACCGCGGTCGCCTGGTCGGACGGCGTCCTCGCCGACGACGAGCTGATGGACCTCGCGACTGTCGCCGATCTGCTCGGCATCGATCACGAGCGGCTCGTCGCGGCCACGGAGCCGCGGGACGCCGTCGAACAGCCCGCGCCCGTCGTCGACCGCTTCTCGCTCGAGCCGGGCGACCTCGTCGTCCTGACCGGGGAGATGCGCCGGACCCGCCAGGAGTGGACGACCGTCCTCGAGGACTGCGGGCTGATCGCCCACCCCGGAGTGACGAAGAAGGTCAAGCTGGTCGTCGCCGCCGATCCCGACTCCCTGTCCGGCAAGGCGAGGAAGGCCCGCGACTACGGGATCCCCGTCGTGAGCGAGGACGGCCTCGCCGCCCTCCTGCGCGCATGAGCGCCGCACTGATCACCGGCGCGTCCTCCGGCATCGGCCTCGCGTTCGCCCGGGCGTTCGCGCGCCGCGGCTGGAGCCTCGTCCTCGTCGCCCGCAGCGAGCAGCGCCTCCAGGAGGCGGCGGCCGGACTGCGCGGCCTCGGCGCCGCGGCGGTCGAGGTCCTGCCCGCCGACCTCGGCGACCGCGAGCAGGTCGAGCAGGTGCGAGCGCGGCTCGTCGATCCTGCCCGGCCCGTCCGCGTCCTCGTCAACAACGCCGGCTTCGGGATCGACGGGACCTTCGCCGAGCCGGACGTCGCCGCTCAGGACCACGCCTTCGAGGTGATGGTGCGCTCGGTCGCCGTGCTCTCGGGTGCGGCGGCCGAGGCGATGACCGCCCGCGGTCGCGGCGCGATCCTCACGGTGTCGAGCGTCGCGGGCTTCGTGCACCTCGGCCCCTACTCCGCGGTGAAGGCGTGGGCGACCGCCTTCGCGCAGTCGCTGGCCGTCGAGCTGCGGGGCACCGGCGTCCGCTCGGCCGCGCTCTGCCCGGGCTGGGTGCGCACCGAGTTCCACGAGCGGGCGGCGATGGACACCTCCTCCATCCCCTCCTTCCTCTGGCTCGATGCGGACGCGGTGGTGGAGGAGTTCCTCCGCGACGTCGCGCGCGGCTCCGTCGTCTCGGTGCCGTCGGTGCGCTTCGGAGTCCCGATGGCCGTGGTGCGGCACCTGCCCGGACCGCTCGTGCGGCGGCTGTCGGCGGCGGTCTCGGCGCGGCGCTGAGGCTCCGCTCAGGTCCGGCTCAGGCGACCCTTTTCCCGGCGTTCCCCCACGCCGCGTTCCGTACACTTGACGCTCGTGGTTGCCGATCAGATCCATCTCGTGCGGCACGGCGAGGTGTTCAACCCCGACCGGGTCCTCTACGGGCGACTCCCGAACTTCCGGCTCTCGGATCTGGGCCACCGCATGGCCCGCTCCGCCGCCGACGACCTGCTCGAGCGCCGGCGCCACGTCACGGCGCTGATCGCCTCGCCGCTCCAGCGCACGCAGGAGTCCGCGCAGCCCATCTCGCAGGCGTTCGAGCTCGAGATCCGCACCGATGAGCGGGTGATCGAGCCGAGCAACCGCTTCGAGGGGAAGTCCCTCGCCGCGCGCAGCTCCGCCCTGCGGAACCCCAAGCACTGGCCCTGGCTCCGCAACCCCTTCGAGCCCAGCTGGGGCGAGCCGTACCTCTCCATCTCGGCGCGGATGTACGCGGCGGTCGAGTCGGCGTGGGAGAGCACGGAGGAGGGCGACGCCGCGATCGTCAGCCACCAGCTCCCCATCTGGACGGTCCACCGCGCCCTCGCCGGCGAGCGCCTCTTCCACGATCCGCGCAAGCGCCGCTGCGCGCTCTCGAGCATCACGACCCTCGAGCGGCGCGGGGACGGCTTCGTCGAGGTCGGCTACTCCGACCCGGCCGCCGGCCTGCAGGGCCTGGCCACCGACGTGGGAGCGGTCTGATGCGCCGGACGGGGCGGCTCCGCGCAGCGGGCGTCCTCGCGCTGGCCGCCGCGCTCGCGCTGACGGGCTGCTCCGAGGATCCGCTCGCCGACCAGTACCGCAACGGCAGCAACAAGGGCTACATCTCGGGGGACGGCACCGTCACCGAGATCGCCGCCGCCGACCGGGACGACCCCATCGTCTTCTCCGGCACCGACGAGACCGGCGCCACCATCGACTCCGCCGACCTCGCCGGGCAGGTCGTCGTCGTCAACTTCTGGTACGCCAGCTGCGCCCCGTGCCGCGCCGAGGCCGCTGACCTCGAGACGGTGAACACGGAGTTCGCCGACAAGGGCGTGTCGTTCGTCGGCGTCAACGTGCGCGATCAGGCCCCCACCGCGGCCGCCTTCGCCGAGACCTTCGGGCTCGGCTACCCCTCCATCGTCGACACGGACTCGTCAGTGCAGCTCGCCTTCACCGGCACCGTCCCGCCCAACGCCGTGCCCACGACGCTCGTCCTCGACAGGGAGGGGCGCGTCGCGTCGCGCATCCTCGGCCAGCTCCAGGAGGCGTCGATCCTCTCGACCCTCGTGGGCGACACGCTCGCCGAGGGGGAGTAGCGGCGTGGGCGACATCGTCGTCAGCGGTCAGCTCCTGCTGGCCGTGCCGATCGCGCTCCTGGCCGGGCTCGTGTCCTTCGCGTCGCCCTGCGTGCTCCCGCTGGTGCCCGGCTACCTCGCCTACGTCGGCGGATTCACGGACGCCGACGAGCGGGCGGCCCGCGGACGCCGCCGGGTCGTGCTGGGCGTCCTCCTCTTCGTGCTCGGATTCTCGCTGGTGTTCGTCCTCTACGGGGCGGCGGCGGGCACGGTCGGCTTCTGGCTGCGCCAGTACACCGACCTGATCACCCGCGTCCTCGGGCTCGTCGTGATCGCGATGGGGCTCGTCTTCATCGGCCAGTTCTCGTTCCTCCAGCGCACGCTCCGACCCGGGATCCGTCCCGCCACCGGGCTGATCGGAGCGCCGCTGCTCGGCATCGTCTTCGGCGTCGGCTGGACGCCCTGCCTCGGCCCGACGCTGAGCTCGATCCTCGCCCTCAGCTACGGCGTGGGCTCGCCCTGGCGCGGCGCCCTCCTCGCCCTGGTCTACTGCCTCGGACTCGGCATCCCCTTCCTCCTCGTCGCCTTCGGCTTCAGCTGGGTGACCAGCACGCTCGCCTTCGTGAAGCGCCACATCCGCGTGGTCAACATCCTCGGCGGCGCCGCCCTCGTCCTGATCGGAGTCCTGATGGTCACGGGCATCTGGAACACCCTCGTCTACGGATCCCTCTCGGCGGTGATCGATGGCTTCCAGCCGGCGATCTGAGCCCGAGGAGAGCACGCGCCGCCCCGACGAGGCCGCGCAGCGGAGGACGGACGCCTCCTTCCGCCCCGCCGACCACTACGACTCCGACGGCACCGTCACGCAGCCGGCGCTCGGGTTCACCGGCTGGCTCCGCTGGATGTGGCGCCAGCTCACCAGCATGCGCACGGCGCTGTTCCTGCTGCTGCTGCTGGCGATCGCGGCGGTCCCCGGATCGCTCGTGCCGCAGCGCTCCTCCGACCCCAACGGCGTGACCCAGTACTTCGTCGACAACCCCGACCTCGCGCCCCTGCTCGACAGGGTGCAGGCGTTCGACACCTACACCTCCGCCTGGTTCTCGAGCATCTACCTGCTGCTGTTCATCTCCCTGATCGGCTGCATCGTCCCGCGCACGCGTCACCACTTCCAGGCGATGCGATCGCGGCCGCCGCGCACCCCGGTGCGCCTGCAGCGCCTCGCCGGCTACACCGTCCGCGAGGTCGAGGGCGCGACGGAGGAGGAGGCCGTCGCCTCCGCCCACTCCGTCCTGCGCCGGGCGGGCTACCGCGTCGAGCGCTACGACGACCCGCGCGGCCGCTGGTCGAGCGTCTCGGCCGAGCGCGGCTACCTCCGCGAGACCGGCAACCTGGTCTTCCACTCCGCCCTGGTCGGCATCCTCGTCGCCGTCGGAGTGGGCGGCGGATTCGGCTACAGCGGGCAGCGCGTGCTGGTCGAGGGCTCCCAGGGGTTCGCGAACAACCTCGCGGCCTACGACTCCTTCAACCCCGGTCGCTTCTTCGACAGCAGCCAGCTCGACCCGTACCAGCTGACCCTCGACAGCCTCGACGTGAAGTACGAGGAGCAGAACCAGTCGGCGCTCGGCCAGCCCGTCGACTTCACCGCGAACGTCACGACCTCCGAGCGCGGCGGGCGCACCGAGGACCGCACGATCAAGGTCAACGACCCGCTGGCGATCGGCGGCACGAACGTCTACCTCCTCGGCAACGGCTACGCCCCGACGATCACGGTCCGGGACCCCTCGGGCCGGGCGATCTTCACCGACTCGGTGCCGTTCCTCCCGCAGGACGCGAACCTGACCTCCGTCGGTGTCGTGAAGGTGCCGGACGGGCTCTCGGAGCAGCTGGGCCTCACCGGCTTCTTCTACCCGACGCAGGACACGCTGGCCTCCGGGGCGTCGACCTCGATCTTCCCCGACCTGCAGTACCCCGTGCTCTCGCTGAACGTCTTCGCTGGCGACCTCGGCCTCGACGGGGGAGTGCCCACATCCGTCTACGTGCTCAACACCGACTCGCTGACCCGGCTCACCGGCGGCACCACCGGCGTCGCGCCGATCACTCTCAAGCCCGGCGACACGGCCGAGCTCCCGAACGGGCTCGGCAGCGTGACCTTCGACAACACGGGCGCCGACCCGACGCGGATCGGCACCGACAGCGTCAAGCGCTTCGCCTCGTTCGACATCCACCACGACGCGACCCAGGGCTGGGTGCTGCTCTTCGCGATCCTCGTGCTCGCCGGACTCCTCACCTCGCTGTTCGTTCCGCGGCGCCGCGTATGGGTGAAGGCGACCGCTCAGGACGACGGCGGCCTGCTCCTCGAGTACGCGGGACTCGCCCGCGGCGAGGACCCGCAGCTGGTGCGCGCCGTTCGGACGATCGCCGACCGGCACGCCCCGCTCGACTGACCCGCCTCCCGGACGCCCCGGAGGCCCCTCCACAGGCGCCGCCCGGCTGGGCAGGGGCCGAGTCTGTGCAAGCGCGAAGGGGCGGGCGGGGCGGCGAGCGATTACCCTGAGGAGGTGATCGCGACCCTCTCGCAGTACTCGGTGCTGTGCCTCTCCTCCGCCATGGGCATCTACGCCATGGCGTTCGTCTTCTTCGCGATCGACCTCGCCCGCCGCGCCTCCCTGGCCGACGGCGAGTCGATCGAGGTCGTGCAGGAGGCGGAGCGCGTCGCCTCCGCGGCCGCCGCCGACCGCGCGGCCAGCGGCAAGGCCACCGTCGCCGCCGCAGGCTCCGGACGCACCGCGACGCTCTCCCGCATCGGCAGCCGCGTCGAGGACGAGGTCTACCGCGCCCCCGCCCGCTCGAAGACCATGCGCATCGGGTTCTCGCTCACGCTCCTCGGCTTCGTGCTGCACCTCGCCGCGACCGTCCTCCGCGGCGTCGCCGCCGGCCGCGTCCCCTGGGCGAACATGTACGAGTTCTCGATGACCGGGACGCTCATCATCATCGGCGTCTTCCTCGCCGTCCAGCTGCGCTGGGACCTCCGCTTCCTCGGAGCGTTCATCACCGGCCTCGTCCTGGTGCTCCTCGGCATCGCGACCGTCAACTACTACGTCGCCGTCGTCCCGCTCCCGCCGGCACTCCAGTCCTACTGGCTGGTCATCCACGTGCTCGTCGCGATCCTCGGCACCGCGTTCTTCGCCCTCGGCTTCGCGCTCTCGGTCACCCAGCTCCTCCAGGCACGCCGCGAATCCTCCGGCGACAGCCCCCGCTCGGTCCTCCGCTTCCTGCGCACCCTGCCCAGCTCCCTCACCCTCGAGAACCTCGCCTACCGCGTCACGATCCTCGGCTTCATCCTCTGGACCTTCACGCTCATCGCCGGCGCCGTCTGGGCCGAGAAGGCCTGGGGCCGCTACTGGGGCTGGGACACCAAGGAGGTCTGGACCTTCATCATCTGGACCATCTACGCCGGCTACATCCACGCCCGCGCCACCCGCGGCTGGCGCGGCACCCCCTCCGCCTGGCTCGCCATCGTCGGCTTCGCCGCCGTCATGTTCAACTTCGGCGTCGTCAATGTGTTCTTCAAGGGACTCCACGCCTACTCCGGCCTCGACACCGGCATGTGATCGGCGGGGCCTGGCGGGCTCCCTCGCGGCGTTGTCGGCGACGAACGTAGCGCCGCTACGCCCGACCCCTCCGCCTTGCGATCGGGTCGGCGGGGCCTGGCGGGGCCGCTCGCGGCGTTGTCGGCGACGTACGTAGCTCCCGCTACGCCCGACGCCTCCGCCTTGCGATCGACCACAGGCCCCGCCGACCGCCCACCAGGACACGCTTTGAGGACGGCTCCGCTTCGCGGTCGCCGCGGGGGCCTCAGCGTCGCGGTCGGGTCTGGCCGGGCTTCGCTTCGCGATCGGGTACCGGGTGGGCTCCGCTTCGCGGTCGGGTCCGGGTGGGCTCCGCTTCGCGGTCGGGTCCGGGTGGGCTCCGCTTCGCGGGAGGGCCGGGGGGACGGCGGCCGACGGGTCATGCTGATCGAGTAGCGAGCAGCGCGCGTATCGAGATCCCATGGCGCGAACGTGGAGCGAGTCGGTTGAGTTCCCGCAGATGGACGCGCATGGGCGGTGCCTGCTGGCCGAGTAGTGCGCGGAGCGGGCGTGTCGCGCACAGGGGGCATGGACGGGCTGCGGGCGGATCCGTGCCTGTCGAGTGGCGATGGTGGACGCCGGGGGCGACGGCGGAAGGGTCAGACGGCGGTGACGACGGCGATGAGGTGGGGGGCGAAAGGGGCGTCGAGGGCGAGGACGATGCGGGTGCGGGCGTCGGAGGGATGGACGCCGCGGTAGATGCCGCGGAGGTCGGCGACGGTCTGGCCGCGGCCGGGGCCGTGGGTGACGTCGACAGTGACGTGGACGCGCGGGGCGGAGGTGAGGGCGACGGCGTCGACGGCGATCGCGGCGGCCATGGGGTCGTGCATGGCAGCGGTGCGCTCGCCGAAGTGGCCGACGTAGAAGTCGAAGTAGAAGTCGAGCGCCTGCCCGATGGCCTGCGCGAGGGGATCGGGCGACGCGAGCAGGACGGCGCGATCCTCCTCCGTCAGCAGGTGCCGCATGGTCACGTCCAGGGGCACGAGCGTCAGATCCCAGTCGGCCGCGACGACCTCGGCGGCGGCCGCAGGGTCGTGCCAGATGTTGGCCTCCGCCACGGCGGTCACGTTGCCGGGGACCAGCGCGGCTCCGCCCATCACGGTCACCGAGTGGACGAGGGACGCGATCTCCGGGTGCGCACGGAGGGCGATCGCGAGATTCGTCAGCGGGCCGATCGCGACCAGCCGCAGCTCGCCCTCGTGCTCACGGGCGAGACGGAGGAGGAGGTCGGCCGGATCCTCGTCGACCGGCTCGCCGCCCTCGGGCAGCGCGACCCCGCCGATGCCGTCGTCGCCGTGCACGTGCGGAGATCCGCCGGCGTAGTCCTCCTCGAGGAAGTGGTGCGCCCCCACGGCGACCGGCACGTCGTCGCGGCCGGCCAGCGCCAGCAGGCCGAGGCTGTTGACCGCGGCCCGGCGGGCGTCGGTGTTGCCGCTGACCGTGCTGATCCCGACGAGGCGGGCCCGGGGCGAGCGGAGGAGGTACGCCAGGGCGAGCGAGTCGTCGATGCCGGTGTCGCAGTCGAGGAAGACGGGGACGGGGACGGTCGATGCGCTCACGGTGCTCCGATGCTCGAGGGTGGGGGATGCGTCGGGCACCGACGGCCGACGCTCCCATTCTGCCGCTCCTCGGACGCGGCGCCCGCCGCCGACGATCAGAGCAGCGCGTAGGAGTCGCGGAGCCGCGCCCGCCACCAGGCGAGCCGCTCCGGCGACACGGCGTGACGGGAGAGGAGCTCCTCCGAGACCTCCACGCGGCCGACGGGGATGCTGCCGTCGACCGGCCGCAGCGGCCGCTCCGTGACGTCCGCGGCGAGGAGGGACGCGGTGCCGAGTCCGCAGTCGAAGGGCAGCTCGGGGAGCGCCGCTGCCAGGGCGGCGCCCATGGCGAGTCCGACCGAGCTGTCGATCGCGCTCGAGACCACCGCCGGCAGCCCCGCCTCGGCGACGAGGGCCAGCGCCCGGCGCGTCCCCCCGAGCGGCTGGACCTTCACGACCAGCAGGTCCGCGGCTCTTGCCCGGGCGACGGCGAGTGGATCGGCGGCCTTGCGGACGCTCTCGTCGGCGGCGATCGGGATGCCCATGTACTTCACCCGGTAGCGCAGCTCCGCCAGCTCGTCGACGCTCGCGCACGGCTGCTCGACGTACTCGAGGTCGGACTCCGCGAGGGCGTGGACGGCGTGCTCGGCCTCGTCGAGGTTCCAGCCGCCGTTCGCGTCCACGCGGATCCGGCCCTCCGGACCGAGCAGGCGGCGGACCTCGACGACCCGGGCCACGTCGTCGGCCAGCGTCTGGCCGCGCTCGGCGACCTTCACCTTCGCCGTGCGGCAGCCGTGGTAGCTCGCGAGCACGGCGGCGACCTCGTGCGGTGCGACGGCCGGGATGGTCGCGTTCACCGGGATGCGGTCGCGCAGCGGTGCCGGCTGCTCGCTCCAGCCGTAGTCGATCGCCGCCCGGAGCCACGCCGCCGACTCCTCTGCGCCGTACTCGAGGAAGGGCGAGAACTCGGTCCAGCCCTCGGGGCCGCGCACGAGCGCGATCTCGCGGTGGTCCACACCGCGGAAGCGGGTGCGCAGCGGCAGAGCGACGACGCGGAGTCCCGCGTCGATCTCGCCGAGGGAGGGGAGCGGGGAGGCGGGCACGACGTCGTCCATCCGGCCATTGTCCACCGGCCGGGGCGACGCGGCGGCCACCCGGGCGCAGGAGGTCGGCGACGCGCGCGCAAGCCCCCGGGGTCCCTCCTCCGAGCGCCCGCCGAGGTGCCAGACTGACGAGGCTGCCGTTGGAGTCCGGAGGAGTGCGATGAGCCAGATGCCGATGAGCCCGCCGCCCGCGCCCGCCCCGGGCCCGACGCAGGGCTCCGTCCCCTCCCACCGCCCGCTCGGCAGGGGCGCCTGGATCGCGCTGGGCACGAGCCTCCTCGTGGGCGTCGTCTACACCGGCGTGCTCGGCACGCTCGTCGCCGTCGGAGTGGGCGGCGCGCTCGACTCCGCCGCCGGCAGCGCGTCGACGAGCGCTCCGTCCGAGCCGTTCGGCGACCCGACGGACGACCCGTTCGGCAGCGGGGACCCGTCCGATCCGCTCTACGACTACCCCGGCTACCAGGACGGCGACGCCGCGACGATCCTCGGCCAGCCGTCCGCGGAGGACGTGCGCGCGAGTGCCGAGAAGGCCGTCGCGGCCGTCGAGGGCGCCGTCCCCGAGGAGTGGACCTCGGCCGACGACGAGTACTACGAGCAGTCGCAGAACGCCTACGGCGGGCCCTCCCTCCTCTACGACTACATCTCGGCGACCGAGTACGCCGCCGCCGACGTCTCGACCGACGCCGACAGGCAGGCGGCGGTCGACCGTTTCACCGCAGCGCTCTCGCCTCTCGGCTTCGACGACGTCGAGGTGGCCGACACCCCCGAGGAGTGGTCGGAGGCGGGCTACGAGCTCGACGGCGACCTCTCGGACGAGGAGGCCTCGGCCGCGCTCTGGATCGTCACCGCCCGCTCATCCGCCGACCTCGTGCCCGCGATCGAGCTGGGCCTCGTCGACCTCGACGCCGATCCGACCGGCCTGGTCGCCGACATGCTCGACGGAGTCGGCCTCTCGCCGGACCCGCAGGGCGCGTTCCTGGCGGGGTACGCGAACGGGGTCCTCCAGGACGAGGACCGCGGCGAGTTCACCGACCGCCTCGAGGAGTACGGCGGAGTCGCCACGACCTGACCGGGCGCTACAAGCAAGCCCGTCCGCCCGCAAGCCCGAATCGGTGCACCGCCCGCGCCCTACGGTGAGGGGATGGCTGCACCCCGCTCGACCAGGCCCCTGCGCGACTACGCCGCGATCGGAGACGGTCGCACGGTCGCCCTGATCGCGAAGGACGGCAGCGTCGACTGGATGCCCGTCCCGGACCTCGGCTCCACCCCCGCCTTCGCCGCCCTGATCGACGCCGAGTCCGGCGGCTGCGTCGAGCTCGCCCCCGAGGAGCCCGCCGAGGTCTCGCGCGCCTACATCCGCGACACGAACGTCCTCGAGACCACCTTCACCACCGAGTCGGGGACCGTCCGCGTGACGGACGCGCTCGTCACCGGGATCGCGGGCCGCCTCCCGTGGGCCGAGCTCGCGCGCCGCGTGGACGGTGTCGACGGCGAGGTGCGGATGCGGTGGGCCGTGCGTCCCGGAACGGGACTCGGCCGGTTCTCCCCGTGGATCCAGAACGCCGACGGCCGCTCGCTCATCCGCGCCGGAGACATCACCATCGGCGTCACCGGGCAGGAGCACGGGCCCGACGGCGACGACGCGCCCTCCGGCGCCGGCGACGAGCTGACGGGCTCCTTCGTCGTGACCGCGGGGAAGGACGCCGTGCGGCACGTCCTGGTCGTGTCGGCCACGCATGACGAGCCGCTGCACTTCCCGGTCGCGAAGAACGTCGACCGCGGCATCGACCGCACCATCCGCAGCTGGCAGAACTGGTCGGAGGAGTTCTCCTACGACGGCCCGTGGTCCGAGGCCGTCCAGCGCAGCGCCCTCGCGCTCAAGCTGCTGATCTACTCGCCCACAGGAGCCATCGCCGCGGCCGCGACCACGTCGCTCCCGGAGTCGCCCAACGGCGGCAAGAACTGGGACTACCGCTTCGCCTGGGTGCGCGACGCCGCGTACACGATGCACGCGCTGGTGCGCTTCGGCCTGCGCGAGGAGACGCACGCCGCGCTGTCCTGGCTCCTCCGCACGATCAAGGAGCACGGGCCGGACCTGCACATCTTCTACGGACTCGACGGCTCCATGCCGACCGTCCTCGAGGAGTTCGACGTCCCGGGCTACGCCGGCATCGGCCCGGTCGTCGCCGGCAACGCAGCGCAGAGCCAGCTGCAGCTGGGCGTCTTCGGCGACCTCTTCGACATCTGCCGCATCTACGTCGACGAGGGCAACGTCCTCGACATCCAGACCGGTCGGCTCCTCGCCCGCGTCGCCGACACCACCTGCGACCTGTGGCGGAACCGCGATGCGGGCATGTGGGAGCTGGAGGAGGAGCAGCACTACACCTCCTCGAAGATGGGCTGCTGGCAGGCGCTCGACGCGGCCGTGCACCTGGCGGAGCTCGGCCAGGTCGCGGGCAGCCCCGACCGCTGGCGCTTCGAGCGCGACCGCATCCGGGAGTGGATCGAGGAGCACTGCTGGTCCGAGGAGCTCGGCTCCTACGTGATGTACCCGGGCAGCGAGGAGCTGGACGCCTCGGTGCTCCTGCACGCGCCCAGCGGCTACGAGCGCGGCGAGCGGATGATCTCGACCATCGACGCCCTGGTGAAGGAGCTGGGCCGCGGCGCGCTGCTGTTCCGCTACTCCGGCATGGAGGGCGAGGAGCACCCGTTCGTGGCCTGCTCGTTCTGGCTCGCCTCCGCCCTGGCCTGCGTCGGTCGGCACGACGAGTCGGTCGCCCTGATGGACGAGCTCGTCGCCACGGTCCCGAACGACGTCGGGATCATGTCCGAGATGATCGCGGTCGACGACCTGGCCTTCTGGGGCAACCTGCCGCAGGGGCTCAGCCACCTCGCGTTGATCAACGCGGCCATCACCATCGAGGAGCTGGCGCCGAAGAAGGTCGGCCGCGCGTAACCCCGCCGACGGCGTCCGCGCAACCCGTTGAGGGCCGGCTCCGAGGGGCGTAGACCGGTACCACCCCCTCGCACCGCACCCACAAGGAGCACCTCAGCATGGATCTCGGGATCACCGGCCGCACCGCCCTCCTCACCGGAGGCGACTCCGGCATCGGCCTGGCCACGGCGCAGCTCCTCCTCGCCGAGGGCGCGACCGTCGTGATCACCGACAAGGACCAGGCGGAGCTGGACCGGGCGGCGGCCGGGCTCGACGCTCCGGAGGGCCGCCTGCACGCCTTCGCCGCCGACGTCACCAGCACGGAGCAGCTCGTCGAGCTGCATCGCCGCGTGGCCGGAGCGGTCGGCGCGATCGACATCCTCGTGCAGTGCGCCGGAGTCACGGGGGCGCAGGGCCTCTTCCACGAGATCGACGACGAGGGCTGGACCAGCACCCTCGAGGTCGATCTGGTCGGGCCTGTGCGGCTCGTGCGCGAGTTCCTCCCCGACCTCCGCACCGGAGGCTGGGGCCGGCTCGTGCTCACCGCCTCCGAGGACGCCGTGCAGCCCTACGACGACGAACTGCCCTACTGCGCCGCGAAGGCGGGCGTCCTCGCCTTCGCCAAGGGCCTCTCGCGCTCCTACGCGCAGGAGGGCCTGCTCGTGAACACGGTCTCGCCCGCGTTCATCCGCACTCCGATGACCGACGCGATGATGTCCAAGCGCGCCGAGCAGCGGGGCACCTCGGTCGACGAGGCGATCTCGTCCTTCCTCGACGAGGAGCGCCCGTACATGGAGCTGAAGCGCCGGGGCGAGGCCGAGGAGGTCGCAGCCGTGATCGCCTTCCTCTGCTCCGACCGCGCCTCGTTCGTGAACGGCTCGAACTACCGCGTCGACTCCGGATCCGTCGCCACGATCTGATCCCCGCAACCACGGGCCCCGTCCAGCGCGCGCACCCCGCGCGTGCGGGCGCCGTCCAGCCGAAGAAGCCAGACTCGGGGCGGGACACCGCACCCGGCACTGCAAGAGAAAGGAACGGTCCATGACCACCACCCTCGAACGCCACGTCGAAGCCCCCGCGGGCTCCGGTGCCAAGACCAGCCGCCGTCAGAACGCCGAGAAGGGCTTCAAGGCCTCCAAGGAGCTGCTCGACAGCCTCCAGATCGTCCTCGTCGACCTGATCGAGCTCCACGTCCAGGGCAAGCAGGCCCACTGGAACGTCGTCGGCAAGAACTTCCGCGACCTCCACCTGCAGCTCGACGAGATCATCGAGGCCGCGCGCGAGTTCAGCGACGACATCGCCGAGCGCATGCGCGCCCTCCACGGGATCCCGGACGGCCGCAGCGACACCGTCGCCGCGACCACCACCCTCCCCGAGTACCCGCACGGCGAGATCGACACGGCCGAGACCGTCGACCTGGTCACGATCCGCCTCGAGAACACCGCCGCCACCATGCGCGAGGTCCACGACCAGGTGGACGAGGAGGACCCGACCAGCGCGGACCTCCTCCACGCGATCATCCAGAGCCTCGAGCAGTACGCCTGGATGGTGTCGGCCGAGAACCGCACCACCTCCGCCGCCAAGTAGGGGCGAGCACCGGGAAGGGGACTCCGCGTCAGCGGGGTCCCCTTCCGTCTGCCCGAGCGGTGTCGAGTCGCCGTGCAGTCCGGATCAGTAGGGTCGTGGCATGAGCACGCAGGTCTCCGAACTGTTCGACGCGCACCGCTGGGCGGCCGTCGACGGCTTCGACGCACTCGAGGACATCACCTACCACCACGACCGCTCCGGCCGCATCGCGCGGGTCGCGTTCGACCGGCCCGAGGTCCGCAACGCGTTCCGGCCGCGCACGGTCGACGAGCTGTTCCGCGCCCTCGAGGACGCCCGGACGAACCCGCGCGTCGGCGTCGTCATCCTCACCGGCAACGGCCCGAGCCCGCGCGACGGAGGCTGGGCGTTCTGCTCCGGGGGAGACCAGCGGATCCGCGGCCGCGACGGCTACCGGTACTCCGACGGCGAGACCGCCGAGGGCATCGACTCCGCGCGGAACGGCCGCCTGCACATCCTCGAGGTGCAGCGCCTCATCCGCTTCATGCCGAAGGTCGTCATCGCGGCCGTCCCCGGCTGGGCCGCGGGAGGCGGGCACTCGCTGCACGTGGTCTGCGACCTCACCCTCGCCTCCGCCGAGCACGGGCGCTTCAAGCAGACGGACGCCGACGTCGGCTCCTTCGACGCGGGCTACGGCTCGGCGTACTTCGCCCGCCAGATCGGGCAGAAGGCCGCGCGCGAGGTGTTCTTCCTCGCGCGGGAGTACTCCGCGCAGCGCGCCTACGAGATGGGCGCCGTGAACGCGGTCGTCCCGCACGCCGAGCTCGAGACGACCGCGGTGGAGTGGGCCGAGACGATCCTCACCAAGTCGCCCACGGCCATCCGGATGCTGAAGTACGCGTTCAACGCCGTGGACGACGGCCTCGTGGGCCAGCAGCTCTTCGCGGGCGAGACCACGCGCCTCGCCTACGGCACCGACGAGGCCGTCGAGGGACGCGACTCCTTCCTCGAGAAGCGCGAGCCCGACTGGTCGCCGTTCCCGTGGCAGTTCTGAGCCGGAGGGCACGCAGGTGACCCGCCCGCTCGCCGGTGTCGACGCGACGGTCGAGGCCGTCCTCCTCGCTCTGCGCGCGGCCCTGGACGGCAGCGGCCCGGCGATCCGCGTCTCCGCCCCCGGCGCTGCGACCGCCTCCGAGGATGCCGTCGTGCCGCAGCGCGTCGCCGCCGTCGTCGAGACCTCGGGCTCGTCGGGGCCGCCCAAGCGGGTCGCGCTCTCGACAGCGGCCCTGCTCACCAGCGCCTCCGCGACCCTCGCCGAGCTCGGCGGGCCGGGACGCTGGCTGCTCTGCCTGCCGACGCACTACGTCGCGGGACTGCAGGTGCTCGTCCGCTCGCTGACCGCGGAGTCCGACCCGGTCGTCCTCCCGGCCGGCGGCTTCGACGCGGCGGCCTTCCTCGCTCTCGCTCGGACGATGCCGGCGGGGGAGCGGCGGTACTCCTCGCTGGTCCCCGTGCAGCTCGCGCGGCTGCTGGACCTCGCCGAGCGCGATCCGGCCGCGGCCGAGGCGCTCCGCTCGTTCGACGCGCTCCTGATCGGCGGCCAGGCGACGCCGCAGCCGTTGCGGGACCGCGCCGCCGCCCTCGGTGCGCGCATCCGCCTGACCTACGGATCGAGCGAGACGTCCGGCGGCTGCGTCTATGACGGCGTCCCGCTCCACGACGTGCGGATGCGCGTCGAGGACGGGCAGGTGCTGCTCGGCGGGCCGACCCTCGCGGAGGGCTACCTCGACGCCGACGGCGCGATCGACCACGAGCGCAGCGCCTCCGCCTTCCTCGAGCTCGACGGGGAGCGCTGGTACCGCACGGGCGACGCGGGGTCGATCGTCGACGGGCGCCTCCGGGTGACCGGTCGGCTCGACCGCGTGATCGTGTCGGGCGGGGAGAAGGTGTCGCTCGACGCCGTCGAGGCCGTGCTGCGCGAGGGGACCGTCCCCGACGCGGTCGTCGTGCGGCGGGCGGACGAGCAGTGGGGCGAGGTCCCGGTCGTCGTGACGGCGGAGGAGGCTCCCGCGCTCACCGACCTGCGCGCCCTGATCGCCGACCGCCTCGGGCGCGCCGCCGCTCCCGCGGCCGTGCTGCCCGTCGGCCGCATCCCCCTCCTCGCCTCCGGGAAGCCCGACCGCCGCGCCCTCGAGGTGCTCGCCGAGCAGGCCTGACCGGCTCCGAGCGTCGACGGGCCGGTGGGTAGGATTCCCTCCGTGTCGAGTACGAGTCGCAAGAAGAAGTCCTCCAGCGGCCGCCCCGGGGGCAGCCCGCGAGCGGTCGTCGTGAAGCCCGCCGGTCCCCGCGAGTGGATCGCCGGCGCCCGCCTCCGCACCCTCCCGCTGGCCGTCGCCCCCGTGCTCATCGGCACCGGAGCGACCCAGGTCGTCGACGAGGGCTGGCACTGGGTGCGCGCCCTGCTCTGCCTGGCCGTCTCGCTCGCCCTGCAGATCGCCGTCAACTACGCCAACGACTACTCCGACGGCGTGCGCGGCACCGACGCCAACCGCGTCGGACCCTCGCGGCTGACCGGCTCCGGAGCGGCGAAGCCCCGCCAGGTGCTCACCGTCGCCCTGGTCTTCTTCGGGATCGCGGCCGTCGCCGGCCTCGTGCTCACCGCCCTCTCGGGGCAGTGGTGGTTCCTGATCGTCGGCGCGGCGGCGATCGCGGCCGGCTGGTTCTACACCGGCGGACGCCGCCCCTACGGCTACCTCGGGCTCGGCGAGCTCTTCGTCTTCGTGTTCTTCGGCCTGGTCGCCACCGTCGGCACCACGTTCGTGCAGATCGGCCGCACCAACCAGGAGTCGTGGCTCGGCGCCGTGGCGGCGGGCCTGTTCGCCTGCGCCGTGCTCATGGTCAACAACATCCGCGACATCCCGACCGACCGCCTCTCGGGCAAGCGGACCCTCGCGGTCCTCGCGGGACCGGCCGTGTCCCGGGCGATCTACACGGGCTTCGTGCTGATCCCGTTCGGCATCGCGGTGATCCTCGCGCTGTTCTACCCGCTGGCATGGCTGACGCTCTTCGTGCTTCTGATGATCCTGCCGGCCATCCTGATCACCCTGACGGCGAAGACGGCGAAGGAGCTCATCCTGGCGCTGCAGCTGACCAGCCTGGGCGGGCTCGCCTACGCGGTCATCCTCGGGGCGGCGCTGGCGTTCTAGAGCGGCGGCTCGCACGAGGCGGGCTCGGGTGGGCCGGATTCGGGTGAGAACTGCTGTTGCGTGCCGGGCCTGGTGCGAGCGGGGTCAGTGCGTCCGAGGGGAGCCCTCGCCGGCGGGAGCGCCCGGCTCAGCGGTCGTCGCGGGTCGCGTCGACCGCGGCGTCCTCGACGTCGTCGTCGGTCGGGGCGCGCGGGACATCCTTGCGGCGCTCGTAGATCGCCTCCGCGATGCGCTCGCGGGGCTTCCTCAGCAGGATGTAGGAGAGGGACAGGCTCGCGATCGCGGCGACGAAGCCCGCGGTGACCGCGGCCGTCAGCTCCGAGTCGACGAAGGTGCGCGCCGGCAGGTACACCAGCACGAAGACGCCGGCGAACATCGCCAGGCGCAGGAGCGAGTAGACGACGACCGCGCGGCTCAGTTTCACCGGGACAGTGTACGTCGGCCCCTGCACGCGCTTCCGTGAGCACCGTGGGAGCCTCCTGTCCAGCGTCCGTGCGGACCCTTCCCGACGGGGGTGCCGGACGTAGACTCGTGTCCATGATCCGCCTCGTCATCGGCCTGCTCGTGGCCCTCGCCGTCTTCACGGTCTACACCGTGATCGACGTCGCGATGAGCAACCGTCACGCCGTGCGGGCGATCCCGAAGTGGTCCTGGCTCCTGGTGGTGCTGATCCTCCCGGTCATCGGTGCGGGACTGTGGTTCTGGATCGGCCGCCCCCGAAAGCAGCGCGCCGCCGGCCGCCGCTACACCGCTCCGGACGACGACCCCGACTTCCTCGGCACCCTCCGCACCGAGCGCGACCCCGAGGAGGAACGCCTGCAGGCCGAGCGCATCGCCCAGCTCGAGCGCGACCTCGCCGACATGGACGAGCAGGGCGAGGCCGACGGCCCCGGCCGCCGGGATGCCTGAGCACCGGCCGGTCGCCCCCTCCACCCGATTCGCGGTCGACCTCCTCACCCGCTTCGTCGCGCTCGGCGTCCGCGACGTCGTCGTCGCTCCGGGCTCCCGCTCGCAGGCGCTCGCCCTGGTGGCGGCCGAGCTCGAGACCCGCGGCGACGTCCGGCTGCACGTGCGGATCGACGAGCGCTCCGCGGGGTTCCTGGCGCTGGGCCTCGCCCTCGAATCCGGGATGCCGGCGCTCGTCATCACGACCTCCGGCACGGCGACCGCGAACCTGCACCCGGCCGTGCTCGAGGCGGACGCCTCGGACGTGCCGATGATCGTCCTGACCGCCGACCGGCCCGACGAGCTGCGCGGCATCCGCTCGAACCAGACGGCCGAGCAGCGCGAGCTGTACGGGCGAGCCGCGCGGCTGTTCGAGGACGTCGCTGCTCCGGACGACGCCTCCCTGCCCGAGGACACGCGGGCGCTCGCCGATCGTGCCGTCACCGCGGCGCGCCGCGGGCCGGTCCACCTGAACCTCTCCTTCCGCGATCCGCTCTCCTCCGCTCTGCCGGACATCGAGCGGATCGAACCGGTCTCGTCGCCCGCCGTCGGATCCGGGATCCCGCGTGCCGTCGTGACCGCCGGCCCTGATGAGCCGCTCACGGTCGTCATCGCCGGGGACAAGGCGGGCGCCGCGGCCGAGGAGATCGCTCGCGCCGGCGACTGGCCGCTGCTCGCCGAGGTCTCCTCCGGCGCCCGCTTCGGACCGCAGCTCGTCGTCGCCTGGCGGGGCCTGCTCGGCGAGCCCGACTTCGGCGGACGCATCCGCCGGGCGATCGTGCTCGGACACCCGACGCTCTCCCGCGAGGTCCCCGAGCTGCTGCGGCGCGAGGACGTCGAGGTCATCGTCGTGGACGCCGTGCGCGAGCAGTTCTACAACCCCGGCCGGCGCGCCCGCCGCGTCGGAGGCGTCGACGTGGTCCGACCCGAGGGGTCGCCGCGTCCCGAGCGCGGCGAGCGCGCCTGGGCCGGATCCTGGGTGTCCGCGAGCCGCGCCCTGACGGTCGACCCCGACGAGCTGGACGAGGTCCCCGACGCCGGGTCGATGTCGGTCGAGGACCGCCGCGGCTACGCGCGCAACGCCCTCGCCGCGATCAGGGCACCGCTCACCCGCGACTTCGTCGTCGCCGCGGTCTGGAAGGTCACCTGGCCGCACGACCGGCTGCTGTTCGGAGCGTCGCGGCTGATCCGCGTCGCCGACGGGACCCTGCCTGGCAAGCGGATATCCGTCCTGGCGAACCGCGGCCTCGCCGGCATCGACGGCACGATCTCGACGGCTCTCGGGATCGCGGTGGCTTCGCAGGCGACCGAGCAGGGAGCCGGCGGAGTCACCCGGGCGGTCCTCGGCGATCTCACTCTGCTCCACGAGGCCGGCGGCCTCCTCCTCCCGCCCGGAGAGCGACGCCCGCGCGTGCAGCTCGTCGTCGTGAACGACGGGGGCGGCACGATCTTCGACGGACTCGAGGTCGCGTCGAGCTCGCATCCCGATGCGTTCGAC
The DNA here is from genome assembly GCF_002930935.1 of Rathayibacter sp. AY1A2. Taxonomy (NCBI): domain Bacteria; kingdom Bacillati; phylum Actinomycetota; class Actinomycetes; order Micrococcales; family Microbacteriaceae; genus Rathayibacter; species Rathayibacter sp. AY1A2. The sequence continues at coordinate 38,801 of NZ_PSTP01000010.1, forward strand.
CGCGTGCAGTTCACCCCGCAGAGCGCCGATCTGGAGGCTCTCGCGCGCGCCTACGGGTGGGGCCACCGTCGTGCGGCGACGCGCGGCGAGCTGGAGCAGGCGCTGACCTCGCCGGGTGACGGGCCGGGCATCGTGGAGATCCGGCTCGAGCGCTGAGTCCGCGCGGGTCCGGTCGGACGGTCCTCCACAGGTCGTCGTCGGACGCTGTTCTCCCGGGGACGCCTCGTTCGAGCTCCGCAGCTCGTCAGCTGCTGCTTCGCTGGAGGCATGGCTGATGCGGAGACCGTGCGAGGAGAGGTCCTCGCCCTCGGCGACCGGGCGGCGGCGCTCGCGAGGAGCGCCTCCCCGGTGCTCCTGTCCGCGGCGGAGGCGCTGCACGCGGGACACTGCGCGGCGCTGACCTGTCCCGACGCGTTCGCCCGAGGCTCCTCGGCGGACAGCGAGGATGCGACGGACCTCGTCGAACGGTCGATCCGAGCGGAGTTCGCCGTCGCCCTCGGGGTCTCCGAGCGCACCGCCGCCAGGGAGCTGCTGCACGCCTCGCTCCTGATGGAGGAGCTGCCGCGGACCCGGTCCGCGCTCGCCGACGCCAGGATGCGCTGGGAGGCCGGCCAGCTCGTCTGCTCCGTCGCGGCGACCCTCCCGGCAGCGGCGCGCGCGGCCTACGACGACCGGGCCGTCGACCTCGCGGAGACGCTGACCCCGGGGCAGCTGCGCCACGCCCTCGCGCGGGTGCGGGAGGAGCTGCACGACGAGCCCCTCGCCGAGCGGCACGCTCGCGCCCGCGAGGACCGCCGGGTGTGGATGACAGCCGGGATCGACGGCATGGCGACGGTGTGCGCGCACGTCCCCGCGCCCGAGGCCGTCGGAGCGCTCGCCCGACTCGACCGCATCGCGAGGGATCTGCGGGACGGCGCCGGAGGGGACCGCGATCTGCGGACGCTGGCGCAGCTCCGCGCCGATGCGTGGGCCGACCTGCTCTGCCGCGGGGACGTGGCGGGGACCACTCCGGAGGGCGCCGCGGCGCCCTCGACCGGGCTGCGCGCCGAGGTGAGAGTCACCGTGGCGGCGAGCACCGCCGCGGGTGACGACGAGGCGGCCGCCGAGCTCGACGGCTACGGGCCGATCCCCGCCGAGGCGGTGCGAGCGCTCATCGACGACGCCGCCGCCTTCACTCCCGTGCTGACCGACGAGGAGACCGGCGCGGTCGTCTCCGTCGGGCGCCGCCACCGCCTCCCGCCGCCGAGGATGAGGCTGCTGGTCCGCCTCCGCGACCAGACGTGCCGCTTCCCGGGCTGCACCCGGCCGGCGTCCTCGACGGAGACCGACCACAGCGTCGAATGGCGGAACGGGGGAGAGACGACTCCCGACAACCTCGCCTCCCTCTGCGTCGCCCACCACCACGTGCGCCACGGCGACCGCTGGACGTATCTGCTCCATCCGGACGGCACAGCGGACTGGACCACACCGACCGGCCGTCGCGTGACGACCCGGCCGCCGGCGCTGCCCGGGCGTCCGCCGGTGGGCGCAGGACGACGGCCGGGTGCTCCCCGGCTCGAGAGCGACCCGGCGGGGTAGCCGACGGCTTCAGCGACTCCCGACGTGCGTCATGCCAGCGCGTCGGTGATCGGGCGGAACTTCATGCGGGTCTCGGCGAGCTCGGACTCGGGAACGCTGTCGGCCACGATGCCGGCGCCCGCCCAGGCCGTGACCGCGCCCTCGGCCGTGACCTCGGCGCTGCGGAGTCCGACAGCCCACTCGCCGTCGCCGTTGCCGTCGATCCAGCCGACGGGTCCTGCGTACCGACCGCGGTCGAAGGGCTCCAGGTGCTCGATGAGCGCAAGGGCGTCGGCGGTCGGAGTGCCGGCCACTGCGGCGGTCGGGTGAAGAGCATCGACGAGATCGAGCGCGCTGGAGGAGTCGTCCAGAATTCCTCGCACGTCCGTCGCGAGGTGCCAGAGGTTCGGCAGGCGGAGCGTGAACGGGGCGGCGCCGGCCGTCAGCTCCCGTGTGTGGGGCTCGAGCTCCCGGACCAGACTGGCGAGAGCGAAAGCGTGCTCTGAGCGGTCCTTCGGACTCTCGAGCAGAGCGGCTTCCACGTCCGCGTCGGCGAGGGGGTCCGCTCCGCGTGCAGCCGTGCCGGCCAACACCCTCGCCGAGATCTCGCCCCGATCGACCGCGACCAGCGTCTCCGGACTGGCGCCGAGGAATCCGTCCACGGCGAAGCCCCAGCAGTCCGGGTAACGCTCGGTGAGCGCACCCAGCATCCGACGCAGGTCCGCCCCCGGCGGGAGCCGCCCCTGCAGATCGCGCGCGATCACGACCTTGGACAGCTCGCCCGACCGGATCGTCTCCACCGCGGCAGCGACCGCCGCGCGGTACCCGTCCGGCGGCAGCGCACCCGGCGAGAGCGGCACGTGGTACTCCGCCCCCAGCGGCTCCTCGCCCGGCGTATCCGGTCCCTCCGCCTCGCCGATCGTGATCCGCGTCAGCCATGACCGGCCGTCGCGCGTCCCGATCACGGTGCGCGGCACGATCAGCACGCTCGTCGCCTCGGATCGGCTCGAGAAAGCGAAGGTCCCGAACGCGACCAGCCCCGTCCCGGGCAGTCCGACCCGGTCCTCCACCGACGCCGCGTCGCAGAGCCGCCGCCAGGCCGCCGCCGCATCCCGCAGCCGTTCCGGGCCCGAGAACTCGAGGCGCAGGGCCTCGCCGCGTCCGCTGAGGCCGGCGCCGTCGCGCTGCCAGAGGAGGGGCCGCCTCGGGTCGGAGTGGGAGAGGAGCGACTGCGGAGAGTCCAGTGGAGTCGTCTCCGCACGCAGCAGGGGGGTTCCAGCGCCGATGAGCGTCACCTCAGCAGGGTACGCCCGCGCCAGAAGTTGGGACGTCCCATGCCGCGGGGCTCGGGGCGCAGAGCTCCGTTGCTACCGTGATCCGGTCCGGGGCCGCCGCGCGAGGCGGAGCGGGGCGGTCCCGGCGCTTCCCCATGGGGGAGCGCGCCGACCGGGCGCGGGACGGCGGATGCACAGCCGCCGTCCCGCGTCTCGCCGTAGACTTGCGGATCGTGACGAAGGCAGACCTCACCAAACGGCCCGACGAGGTCGCCTCGATGTTCGACACCGTGGCTCCCGCCTACGACCTGGTGAACGGACTCCTCTCGGTGGGGAACGACCGGCTCTGGCGGATCGCGACGACTCGCGCCGTCAACCCTGCGCCCGGTGAGCGCATCCTCGACATCGCGGCCGGCACCGGCACGTCGAGCGCGTCGCTGGCGCGGTCGGGCGCCCAGGTCGTCGCAGCCGACTTCTCCCCGGGGATGATCGCCGTCGGCCGTCGCCGTCAGGCGGGCAACGACCGGATCGAGTTCGTCCAGGCCGACGCGATGGACCTCCCGTTCGAGGACGAGTCGTTCGACGCCGTGACCATCTCGTTCGGTCTGCGCAACGTGGCCGAGCCGAGGACGGCGCTCGCCGAGTTCCTGCGTGTGCTGAAGCCCGGCGGCCGGGTCGTGATCTGCGAGTTCTCGACTCCGCCGATCGCTCCGCTGGCCGCCGCGTACGACTTCTACCTGTCGACGGTCATGCCCGCCGTCGTGCGCCTCGCGTCGTCGAACAATCCTGCGTACGACTATCTCGGCGATTCCATCCGGGCCTGGCCGGAGCAGAGCGTCGTCGCCGCCTGGCTCCGCGCGGCGGGCTTCGAGCGCGTGGCCTACCGCGATCTGACCGCGGGCATCGTGGCGCTGCACCGCGGCGTCAAGCCGATCGCGGCGACCCGATGACGACCGGGGTCCGCACAGGCCGAGACGTTAGGGTTTCCCTGTGAACGCCACTGCGCCCGTCGCCCGTCGCAGCCCGTCTCTGACGGCGCAGCTCGGCCTCTCCGAGCGCATCTTCTCCTCCTCGTCGGACCGCGCTCTCGCCCGCACGATCGACGCGGGTCTGGAGCAGGTCGAGGAGGGTCTCGTCCGGCAGCTGTCCTTCGCGGACGCCGTGGCCGACGTCTCCACCCGGTACCTCCTCGAGGCGGGCGGCAAGCGCGTGCGCCCGATGCTCACCCTCCTGGCCGCGTCGCTGGGCCGCGGCAACACGCCGCAGGTCCTGCTCGGTGCGCAGGCGATCGAGATCACGCATCTCGCATCGCTCTACCACGACGACGTCATGGACGAGGCGGAGAAGCGCCGCGGCGTCCCGTCGGCGCAGACCGTGTGGGGCAACAACGTGGCCATCCTGACGGGCGATCTGCTCTTCGCCCGCGCGAACCAGCTGATGGTCGAGCTCGGCGACAAGGCGATCCGGCTCCAGGCCGACACGTTCGAGCGGCTCGTCCTCGGGCAGCTGCACGAGACGGTCGGCCCGACCGACGGCGAGGACCCGGTCGAGCACTACCTGTCCGTCCTGGCCGACAAGACCGGGTCCCTGATCGCAGCGGCGGGCCGCACGGGAGTCGCGTTCTCGGAGGCTCCGGAGGAGTACGAGGAGGCCATGCGCGTCTTCGGCGAGAAGATCGGCGTCGCCTTCCAGATCGTCGACGACGTGATCGACCTCTCTCCCCAGCCGGAGGAGACCGGCAAGAACCCCGGCACGGACATCCGCGCCGGCGTGTCGACGCTGCCGATCCTGCGCCTGCGCGAGCGCGCCTCCTCGGACAGGGAGGCCGCGGCTCTCCTCGCCCGCATCGAGAGCTATGTGAGCCGCTCGAACGACGCCATCGCGCACACGGAGGAGCAGAGCGCCGACATCTCGGACGCCATCGCTCAGCTGCGCGATCACGACGTCACCGCGCAGACCCTCGCCGAGGCCCACCGGTGGGCCGACGAGGCCGTCGCCGCCCTCGCTCCGCTGCCCGACGGCTCCGTCCGCAAGGCGCTGACGCGCTTCGCCGACACCGTCGTCGAGCGCAACGGCTGACCCCGATCGTCGCGGCGCGCCCTGCGCCGCAGGAATGAGACCGGTTGTGCGCTGCGGCGCCCCGGCAGGAGGAACGCAATGACCAAGCTCAGGCTGGCCATCGTCGGCGCGGGTCCCGCGGGCATCTACGCCGCCGACCTCATGATCAAGGCCGAGAAGAAGTACGACGTCTCGATCGATCTGTTCGAGCACCTGCCCGCGCCCTACGGCCTGGTCCGCTACGGCGTGGCGCCCGATCACCCGCGCATCAAGGGGATCATCACCGCGCTGCGGGAGGTGCTCGACCGGGGCGACATCCGCATCTTCGGCAACGTGCACTTCGGGACCGACATCACGCTCGAGGATCTCAAGCGGCACTACCACGCCGTGATCTTCGCGACCGGCGCCGTCCGGGACGCTCCGCTCGACGTCCCGGGTGTCGAGCTCGAGGGCTCCTACGGTGCGGCCGACTTCGTCAGCTGGTTCGACGGCCACCCCGACGTGTCGCGCACCTGGCCGCTGGAGGCGTCCTCCGTCGCCGTCATCGGCAACGGCAACGTGGCGCTCGACGTCTCGCGGATGCTGGCGAAGCACGCCGAGGACCTCCTGCCCACCGAGGTCCCGCCGAACGTCTACGAGGGGCTGAAGGCTTCTCCCGTCACCGACGTGCACGTCTTCGGGCGCCGCGGTCCCGCTCAGGTGAAGTTCACGCCGCTGGAGCTGCGCGAGCTGGGCGAGCTGCGCGACGTCGACATGATCGTCGCCGACGAGGACTTCGACCTCGATCCCGCTTCGGAGGCCGCCATCGCGACCAACAAGCAGGTCATGGTCATCAACCGGGTGCTCAACCAGTGGCGCACCCGCGAGGTCGGGAGCGCCTCGCGTCGTCTCCACCTGCACTTCTGGGCGAAGCCGCTCGAGTTCGTGGACGACGGATCGGGTCGGGTCGGCGCGATCCGGTACGAGCGCACCGAGCCGGACGGCGAGGGCGGAGTGCGCGGCACGGGTGAGATCCGCGAGGTCCCCGTGCAGGCCGTGTACCGCGCGGTCGGCTACTTCGGCTCGCCGCTCGACGGCCTCCCGTTCGACGAGATGCGCGGCGTGATCCCGAACCGCGAGGGCCAGGTCCTGGACGACGAGGACCAGCAGGTCCACGGCGTCTACGCGACCGGCTGGATCAAGCGCGGACCGGTGGGCCTCATCGGGCACACCAAGTCCGACGCCATGGAGACCGTCGCGCACGTGCTCAACGACCAGGCGTCCTGGTGGACGCCCGAGCACCCCGAGGAGGCAGCCGTGGTCGCCCTGCTCGAGGAGCGGGAGATCGCCTACACGGATCTCGACGGCTGGCACCGGCTGGACGAGCACGAGATGGCGCTCGGCGAGCCCGAGGGCCGTGCGCGGGTGAAGGTCGTTCCCCGCGAGGACATGATCGCGATCTCGCGGGCGGAGCCGGTAGCGCTCTGACGCGTGGTCTCCGAACGGCCCTCCGGTGCAGTCCGGAGGGCCGTTCGTCGTTCCGGCGTGGACGCCTTGCGCCTCCTCTAGGATTCGGGCACCGCTCTGGACGGAGACAGCATGACCACGGCCGCGCCCCACGACGTCATCCGGGTGCGCGGTGCGCGCCAGAACAACCTCCGGGGGATCGACGTCGATATCCCGAAGCGGAGGATCACCGTGTTCACCGGGGTCTCGGGCTCCGGCAAGTCGTCGCTGGTCTTCGGCACCATCGCGGCCGAGTCCCAGCGCCTCATCAACGAGACCTACTCCGCCTTCGTGCAGCAGTTCATGGGGTCGCCGGCTCGCCCGGACGTGGAGTCGCTCGACGGACTGTCGGCCACGATCGTCGTCGATCAGGAGCGGATGGGGTCGAACGGCCGGTCCACGGTCGGCACGGCGACCGACGCGTACACGATGCTGCGGATCCTCTTCAGCCGGATCGGCGATCCGCACGCGGGCACGAGCGGTGCGTTCTCCTTCAACCTGCCGGAGGGGATGTGCCCGCGGTGCGAGGGGACGGGCCGGGTGTCGAGCATCGACCTCGACGCGCTGATCGACCGCTCGAAGTCGCTCGAGGGCGGCGCTCTCGACGCGATCCCGAACTTCGTCGTCGGCGGCTGGTACTGGAAGGGCCTCGCCGAGTCGGGCCTCTATCCGGCCGATGTGCCGATCGCCGATTTCACGCCCGAGCAGATGGACGCGTTCCTCCACCGTCCGGCCACGAAGATGGCCATCGCCGGGATGACGATGACCTACGAGGGCCTCCTGGTGAAGGTCACCCGCCTCTACCTGGCCAAGGAGGCGGCGCAGCCGCACATCCGCGCCTTCGCCGAGCGGGTGGCCACCTTCGCCGCCTGTCCCGAGTGCGGAGGCGGCCGGCTCACCCGCGCGGCACTGGAGTCGCGCATCGGGGGCCGGAACATCGCCGAGTGCGCCGCGCTGCAGGCGACCGACCTCGCCGCGTGGCTCCGCGGGCTGCAGGCGCCGTCCGTCGCTCCTATCGTCGAGACCCTCCTCGGGACGCTCGACGCCCTCGTCCAGGTCGGGCTGGGCTACCTGTCGCTCGATCGGGAGTCGGGCACCCTCTCGGGCGGCGAGGCGCAGCGGGTCAAGATGGTGCGGCATCTGGGGTCGAGCCTCACGGACGTCACCTACGTCTTCGACGAGCCGACGGCGGGTCTGCATCCGCACGACGTCTCGCGGATGATCGAGCTGCTGCGCCGCCTGCGGGACAAGGGCAACACCGTTCTGGTGGTCGAGCACAAGCCGGAGATCATCGAGATCGCCGATCACGTGGTCGACCTCGGTCCGAGGGCCGGCGCGCACGGCGGCGAGCTGCGGTTCGAGGGGACGGTGGCGCAGCTGCGCACGTCGGACACCCTGACGGGCCGTCATCTCGGTCACCGCGTCCCGCTGAAGGAGGCCGTGCGCCGTCCGACCGGGGCGGTGGAGATCCGCGGGGCCTCCACGCACAACCTCCGCGGCGTCGACGTGGACGTCCCGCTGGGCGTGCTGACCGTCGTCACCGGAGTCGCCGGCTCGGGCAAGTCGTCGCTCCTGCACGGCTCGCTCGCGGGTCGGCCCGGCGTGGTGGTGGCCGACCAGTCGCCGATCCGCGGGTCGCGGCGCAGCAATCCGGCGACCTACACCGGGGTCCTCGACGTGATCCGGGCGGCCTTCGCGAAGGCGAACGGTGTGAGACCGGCGCTCTTCAGCGCGAACTCGGCAGGCGCCTGCCCCGTCTGCAAGGGGGCCGGGATGATCTTCACCGAGCTGGGCCCCGCCGCGACGGTCTCGTCGGTCTGCGAGGAGTGCGACGGCAAGCGGTTCACCGCTGAGGTGCTCGAGTACCGCCTCCGCGGGAGGAACATCCACGAGGTGCTCTCGATGCCGATCGTCGACGCCGCGGAGTTCTTCGCGAGCGGACCGGCGCACACGGTGCTCGCCCGTCTCGTCGACGTCGGTCTCGGCTACCTCACGCTCGGACAGCCGTTGAACACGCTGTCCGGGGGCGAGCGCCAGCGCCTCAAGCTCGCGATCAACATGGCCTCGTCCGGATCCGTCTACCTGCTCGACGAGCCGACCACGGGCCTGCACCTCGCGGACGTCGACACACTGCTCGGACTGCTCGACCGGCTGGTCGACTCCGGGAACTCGGTCGTGGTGATCGAGCACCACCGCGCCCTGATGGCGCACGCGGACTGGATCATCGACGTGGGGCCCGGAGCCGGGCACGACGGAGGGACGATCGTCTTCGAGGGGACCCCGGTCGGGCTCGCGGCGGCGGACACGCTGACCGGACGCGCCCTCGCCGAGTACGCGCGCTGAGGCGCACGGAGCCGCGACGTCCGCGGGTCAGCGCGAGAACGGGCCGGACAGGGCCGCCCACTGCAGGAGCATGATCGTCTTCGCGTCGACGATCTGCACGCCGATCTGGGTCAGCGCCTCGTCGAACGAGAGCTCGAGGACCTCGATGTCCTCGCCCTCGTCGGCGAGTCCCGCGAACGCTCCGCTGCGGGTCCCCGCGCGGTAGCGCCCGGCGTAGAAGTGCAGCTTCTCGGTGACCGAGCCGGGGCTCATGAACGCGTCGAACACGTGCTCGAGCCGGCCGACCTCGAGTCCGGTCTCCTCGGACGCCTCGCGGCGGGCGCCCTCCTCGGGCCCGTCCTCGTCCAGGAGACCGGCGGGCACTTCGAGGAGCATCCCGTCGAGGTCGCCGTTCACGTACGCGGGGTAGCGGAACTGCCGGATCAGGACGACGGTGCGCGCGTCGGCGTCGTAGAGCAGGACCGCCGCGCCGTTCCCCCGGTCGTACGTCTCGCGCTGCTCGCTCGTCCAGCTGCCGTCGCGGTGCCGGTAGTCGAAGCGGGTGGTGCGGAGGACGTACCAGTCGCTCGAGAGGAGGGTGACCTCCTTCACGACCACGTCGGGGTTCCCGACGAGGTCGAGGCCCTCCCGGTCGAGTCCGGTGCGGCCCCGCCGGTCGGGCTCGTCGATGCCGGCGGTCACGCGCGTGCTCCCGTGTGCGTCATTCCTCAGCGGAAGTTGACGAACTGGAGGTCGAGCTCGAGGCCGGCCCCGCGCAGGAGCGCCATGGTCGCCTGGAGGTCGTCGCGGCTCTTCGAGGAGACGCGGAGCTCGTCGCCCTGGATCTGCGACTTGACCGACTTCGGCGCCTCGTCGCGGATGATCTTGTTGATCTTCTTCGCGTGCTCCTGGTCGATGCCCTCCTTGAGGGTGGCCTCGATCCGGTACTCCTTGCCGGACGCGAAGGGCTCGCCCGCATCGAGGCTCTTGAGGCTGATGCCGCGCTTGATCAGCTTCGACTGGAAGACGTCGAGGATGGCGTTCGCCCGCTCCTCGGTGTTGGCCTTGATCAGGATCTTCTCGCCGCTCCAGGCGATCGAGGCGCCGACGTTCTTGAAGTCGTAGCGCTGCTCGACCTCCTTGTGGGCCTGGTTCAGGGCGTTGTCCGCCTCCATCTTGTCGATCTTGCTGACGACGTCGAACGTTGAATCTGCCATGGCTCCGAGTTTAGCTTTCAGGCGTGGCGGAGCCCGGCCCCAGGCGCGGCTGGTACCTCTGAGGGGTGCGCCGCCTCCCCGTTCTCGTCCTCGTCCCGCTCGCCGGCCTCCTCCTGGCCGGCTGCGGCCAGCGGCCGCCCGCGCTGACGGTCGAGGAGGGCCTGTCCACCGTCCCTCCCGCGGCGACCGCTCCCGTCGCGGCGGACCCCGTCGTATTGGCGGATCCCGAGCAGGCCGCGGCGACGCCGGTGCGACTGCTCGCCGACGAGGCGTGGCTGGGCACGGCGTCCGAGGGGAGCGGCATCCCGCTGCGTGCGCTCACCGCCTACGCGGGCACAGCCCTCCTCACGGCGTCGGTCGACCCCGACTGCCGGTTGGACTGGGCGACCCTGGCCGGCATCGGCTACGTCGAGAGCAGGCACGGCACGATCGACGGCGGCGAGCTGGGCGAGGACGGGCGGCCGACGGAGCCGATCTACGGTCCGCGCCTGGACGGAACGCGCTTCGACCGGGTCCCCGACAACGACGGCGGGGCTCTGGACGGCGACGCCGAGGTCGACCGGGCGATGGGTCCGCTGCAGATCATCCCGGCGACGTGGATGGCGTGGGCGTCGAGCGGGTGGGATCCGCAGAACGTGGACCAGCAGGCGGTGACCGCCGCCCGGTACCTCTGCGACGCCGGCGGCGACCTCTCGACGGAGTCGGGATGGCGGGCGGCGATCGCGGCCTACAACCCGGCCGGGAGCTACGCGGGGAAGGTCGCGGAGGCGGCGTCCCGCTACGCGGCGGAGGCGGACTGAGGCCGCGCGGCATCGATTTCCGATCCGCCGGTCGCGTGGGTATCCTTGCTGAGCGCCTCCGGTTGTGAACACGCGATCGGGTGCGCCACGGCGAGTTACCCTAGCGGCCAAAGGGATCTGACTGTAAATCAGACGGCGTAGCCTTCGGGGGTTCGAATCCCTCACTCGCCACCGAGCAGGAACACCCAGCAGACGCCCCGGCATCACGAGATGCGCGGGGCGTTCCGCATGTCGGGGGATCGCCCTTCCGGCGGAGCGCCTTTCCGGGGGAGTGCCTTTCCGGGGGAGCACCGGTCCGGCGGATCGCCGGACCCGGCCTCTTCGTCCCGTCGCACCTCGCGCGCCGTCGGTCCGGCCCGCGCCGTCGCCTCAGCCCCGCGCCTCCTGCTCCAGGAACCCCGCGAGGGAGAGCGGCGGCCGTCCGGTGAGCCGCTCGACGTCGCCCGACACGTGCTCCAGCTGTCCGGCGGCGATCGCGGAGTAGGTGCTGACCCAGGCGTCCAGCTGCCAGTCCGGTGCGTTCCACCGGCGGCGAGACGCGTACGCCTCCTCGAGGGTCTCGTCGACGAACACGGCGGGGCGGCCGGCCGCCGTCAGTGTCGCGGCGACCTCGTCGAGGGTGAGGGCCTCGGGCCCGGTCAGCTCGTAGGCGGCTCCGCGGTGCTCGGAGGGGGAACGGAGGACCGCGGCGGCGGCGCGGGCCACGTCCTCGCGCGCGACGACGGCGGCCCGGCCCGTTCCCGCGGGTCCGCGGATCGCGCCGTCCTCGCCGAGCATCGCGGGCAGGAAGTCGAGGTAGAGGTTGTCGCGGAGGAACGTCCAGCCCATGCCGGAGCGGCGGATCGCGTCCTCGGTGGCCGCGTGGTCTCGGGCGAGGGTGAAGACCGCGTCGGGTGCGGCTCCGGCGAAGGAGGTGTAGACGACGTGCTCGACACCCGCGGCGGCGGCTGCGTCGACGAATGCGAGGTGCTCGGCGCGGCGCTCCTCGTTCTCGGAGGCGGAGACCATCAGGAGGAGGCGCACGCCCTCGAGCGAGTCGCCCGCGTCGGCGAAGGAGGAGCGCACCACCTCGGCCCCGGGGAGCTCGGGCGCGCGGGACGGGTCGCGGACCAGCAGGCGGAGGGCGTGACCGGCGTCGGCGAGCTCGCGCGCGACGCGGCCGCCGACGGCTCCGGTGGCTCCGGTGAGGGCGATAGGGGTGCTCATCCCCTCATGATGGGCCCGATCCCTAGGCTGGGGCCATGAGCGACAACGCCCCCCTCCTCGCCATCGCCCGCTCGATCGCCGTCGAGGCGGCGCACCTCGCCCGCCAGCGGCGGGAGGACGGTGTCGAGATCGCCGCGTCGAAGTCGTCTCCGGAGGACGTGGTGACGGCCGCGGACCGGGAGGTCGAGGAGCTGATCCGCCGGCGCCTGGCCGAGGCGCGTCCGGACGACGGCTTCCTCGGCGAGGAGTCGGGGTCGGGGGGCGGCACGAGCGGGCTGACCTGGGTCGTCGATCCGATCGACGGGACCGTCAACTACCTCTACGGCATCCCCTCCTACGCGGTCAGCATCGCTGTGGTGGAGGGGGAGCCGGATCCCGCGACCTGGACCGCGCTCGCCGGCGCGGTCGTGAACGGAGCGACGGGCGAGGTGACCACGGCCAGCCGAGGCGGGGGAGCCGAGCGGGACGGAGTCGCGCTGCAGGTCTCGGCTCCCTCCTCCCTCTCGCTCGCGCTGGTCGGCACCGGCTTCGGCTACGACGCGGGCCGCCGGATGCGTCAGGGCGCCGTGGTGCAGGAGCTCCTGGGCTCGGTCCGCGACATCCGCCGCATCGGCTCGGCGGCGCTCGACCTGTGCTCGGTGGCCACCGGGCAGCTGAACGCGTACTACGAGCGGGGCCTGAACCCGTGGGACCTCGCTGCGGGCGCCCTCATCGCCGAGGAGGCGGGCGCGCGGGTCGCGGGACTCGACGGCGCGCCCTTCGGCTCCGGCCTGCTCATCGCGGCACCGGATCCTCTCTTCGCCGAGCTGGAGGATCTGCTGCGCCGCCTGCGCGCGGACGAGGTGTAACCGCTCTCCCAGGCCGGGCCGACAAGGATTCCGTGCGCCGAGAGGCGGATCGGCGCAGGATCCCGCCGGGGCTCGCCGCGCGTCGTGCCCCGATCGCGCCTGTGCGCGGCGGCCTCTGGCCGGATCCCGCCGGCCGTGGTTATCCTTTATGAATTCGTGATGTTCGCACAGGCTGCGCTCACGTAACCGAGCGGTGCCTCTCCCTGGAGGCCCGCTCGTCCCCTGCCCCCGACGGAAGACATCGATTTCGTGAGCCCCGATTCGCCCGCCCCCGCTGCCCCTGCATCGACCCCCGGCGAATCGACTCCACCCCTCTCCCGTCGCGAGCTCCGCGAGCGCGAGCGCGCTCTGGCCCTCGCCTCCGACGTCTCGCTGGCGAGCGGCTCCGACGACCTCCTCGCGGCACCCACGGCGGAGCAGCTGCGCGAGGCGGAGCGCCGCGTCGCCTCGGTCCGCAACGCCCCGGCCCCCGTCCCCGCACCGCGCGCGACGCCGCTCCGGCCCGTGCGCCGGGCCCGGGTCGGCGGACTCGTCGCCCTCTCCTTCGTCGCGGCCATCGTGGCGGCGACCTCTCTGCCGGCCACATCGCTCCTGACCGCGGAGGACGTGCAGGCGCAGAGCCTCTCGACCCCCTTCGGCGCCGACGCCCGCCGCGGCGCGCAGTCGTTCGTCGCCGGCGAGGTCAGCGCCGAGACGGTCGCCCGCGACGGCTTCGGCGTGCAGGAGCGCAAGACGCAGACCAACGTCGCCGACATCGTCCGCACCTCCGACACCGGCTTCACGAACGACCCGAACGCGTCCATCCAGTGGCCCTTCGCCGTCGGCGTGCCGGTGGGCGACCGCTTCGGCTACCGCAACTGCGCGGGCTGCTCGGTGAACCACGGCGGCACCGACTTCAACCCGGGCGACGGCTCGCCCATCCAGGCGATCGCCGACGGCGTCGTGCGCACGGTCATCGACGGCGAGGGCTCGCTCGGCGTGCACGTGATAGTCGACCACGAGATCGACGGGCAGCTCGTCTCGAGCGTGTACGCGCACATGCAGCACGGCTCGGCGGCCGTGTCCGAGGGCGACCCGGTGAAGGTCGGCCAGCTGCTCGGCCTGGTGGGCACGACCGGCATGTCGACCGGCCCGCACCTGCACTTCGAGATCCGCCTCGACGGCGTGACGAAGGTCGACTCCTACCTCTGGCTCAAGGCCAACGCCGGGCGCTGATCCGGCGGCGGGACGCGGGAGCCGCCGGGCGGACCCCGCGGCCCGCTACTCCGCGCGCAGCCAGACCGTGGTGTCGGCGGGCAGCGCCGGCTCGTGCAGCTCCTCCGAGGACAGCACCACGGAGCCGACGGGCAGCTCGACCGGAGCCTCGCCGAGGTTCGCGATCACCGTGACGGCTCCGTTGCGGAACGCCACGACGTCCTCCGGGTAGCCCTCGAGCCATTCGACGGCACCGGAGCCCAGGTCCTCGGCGCGGCGCACCGCGAGCAGGGACCGGTACAGCTCGAGCGTCGAGCCCGCGACACCGCGCTGGCGGTCGCGCGCGAGCGGCGCCCAGTCGCCGGGCTGCGGCAGCCAGGAGTCGCCGGTGCCGCTGAAGCCGTACGCGGGTGCGTCCGCCTCCCACGGGATCGGCACCCGGCAGCCGTCACGGCCGTAGCGCTCGCCGCCCGTGCGGAACCAGGTCGGGTCCTGACGCGCCGAGTCCGGCAGGTCGATCGCCTCGGGGAGCCCTAGCTCCTCGCCCTGGTAGACGTAGGCGGAGCCGGGGAGCGCGAGCATGAGGGCGGTCGCGGCACGAGCGCGGCGCAGCCCCAGGACGGGGTCGGGGAGTCCCTGTGTGCGCGGGCCGATGCCGTAGCCCTGCGGGTTGTCGGACGTCAGTGCCAGGCGGCTCGCGTGGCGCACGACGTCGTGGTTCGACAGCACCCAGGTCGACGGGGCGCCGACGGCGGCGAAGGCCTCGACGGAGGAGTCGATGATGTCGCGGAGGGCGGGTGCGCTCCACGGGGTCTCGAGGTAGGCGAAGTTGAAGGCCTGGTGCATCTCGTCGGGGCGGACCCAGCGGGCGAGCTTGGAGAGGGGCTGCACCCACGCCTCGGCGCAGAGCACGCGGTCGTCCGGGTACTCGGCGAGCAGGGAGTGCCAGTCGCGGTAGATCTCGTGGACGCCGTCCTGCGCCCAGTAGGGGGCGGTGGCGGGCTCCTCGCCGTCGGCGGGAGCGACTCCGCCCATCGACCCGCTGTCGGCGGGCGGCGTGTAGTCGGGCAGCCCCTCGGCCTTGATCATCCCGTGCGCGACGTCGACGCGGAAGCCGTCGACGCCGCGGTCGAGCCAGAAGCGGAGGACCTCCCGGAAGCGCTCGCGCACCCACTCGTTCGTCCAGTCGAAGTCGGGCTGCGAGGTGTCGAAGAGGTGCAGGTACCACTGGCCGGCCGAGCCGTCGGGCTCCATGACGCGGGTCCACGCGGGGCCGCCGAAGACAGACTCCCAGTTGTTCGGGGGCAGCTCGCCCGACTCGCCCCGGCCGTCGCGGAACAGGTAGCGCGCCCGCTCGGCGCTGCCCGCGGGAGCGGCGAGCGCCTCCTGGAACCAGCGGTGGGCGCTGGAGGAGTGGTTGGGGACGAGGTCGACGATGATGCGGATGCCCAGGGCGTGAGCGCGGGCGAGCATCGCGTCGAAGTCGGCGAGGGTGCCGAAGAGCGGATCGACGTCGCAGTAGTCGGCGACGTCGTAGCCCGCGTCCTTCTGCGGCGAGGTCATGAAGGGCGAGAGCCAGATCGCGTCGACGCCGAGCTCGGCGAGGCTCTCGAGGCGCGAGGCGATGCCGGGCAGGTCGCCGATGCCGTCGCCGTCCGCGTCCGCGAAGGAGCGCGGGTAGATCTGGTAGATGACGGCGGTGCGCCACCACTCGGCTCCCCGGCGGTGCTCGGCCTCGGAGTCGGGGCCGGGGGAGTTCTCGGGCACGCCGGAGAGAGCGGAGTCCAGGGTCATGGGGTCGAGTTTATCGGGCGGCTCAGAGGCGCCGGGGGCACGCCCTCCGCCGTCCCGTACAGTCGACGGGTGATCGATGAGACGCCGGACGAGGCCCGAGCCCGACGCCGACGGGCGCTGCTGTGGGTGGTGCCGCTGCTGGTGCTGCTGGTCGGCGGCCTGGTCGCCGTCACCCTCGCGATCGGCGGATTCGCGCTGCGCAGCATGACCGGCGCCTCCGCCGTGCAGCTCGTCCTCGTCGCCTAGGCGGTCGCGGCCGGGCCGTCCTCGTCCTCGGGCGGGGGCGCGGAGGAGGTGCGCGCCCGCTCCTCGGACGCGTGCGCGGTCTCGGGCCCGGTCGCGCGGGCCTGCTCGTCGGCGCGGGTGACCGCCTCCGCGAGCTCGTCGGCGACGAGGTACCCGGGAGAGACGGCCTCGGCCCGGTAGGCCGCCCGGCCGACCATGTGCGCCGAGACGGGCACGGTCAGCAGCTGGAAGCCGATCACCAGCACGATGGTCCCCGCGGCGGCGAAGCCGGGGTTCCGGATGGCGACCGCGAGCATCACGCAGATCAGTCCGAGCACCTGCGGCTTCGTGCCCGCGTGCATCCGGGAGAGCAGGTCGTCGAACCGCATCAGGCCGATCGCGGCCAGCAGCGAGAGCAGGGCGCCGACCAGCAGCAGCACAGCGGTGAGCACGTCGAAGAACAGGTCCATGTCAGTCCTCCTCGCGGTTGGCCATGAACTTGGCGACGCTGATCGATCCGAAGACGGCGAACAGCGCGAGCCCGAGCGCGACGGGCAGGGTCCGCGCGTGGTGGTTGACCGCCATCTCGGCGCCGATCCCGCAGATGATCGTCGCGACGAGCACGTCGGCCGCGACGACCCGGTCGAGCACGGACGGACCTCGGAGGATCCGCACGAGCGCGAGCAGGCAGGCGGCGCCGAAGACCGGCACCAGGATCCAGATCAGCCAGTCGATCACCGGACCACCCCCGATCCGGCCTCGATCGGCCGATTCACGCGCTGCACGTCCTCGCGGGAGCCGATGGCCCGGACGATGCGCGCTTCCGTCCGGAGGACCGTCCGGCGCACCTCGTCGATCCGCTCGCCCTCGTCGTGGGTCACGCCGAGCACGTGCAGGTAGAGGACGTTCAGCTGCGGGTCCACGTCGATCACCAGGGAGCCGGGGACGAGCGAGACGGCCTCCGTCGTCCAGACGAGCATCCCCTCGGAGCGGCTGCGCAGGTGCACGGCGACGATGGCGTTGTGGACCGGGACGGGCAGGGTCAGGATCTGCCAGGACACCCGCACCGAGGCCACCGCGATGTCGGCCAGCAGGCGCAGGAGGAAGAGGAGCACGAACCACGGGTTGATGCGGTTCGAGAACTCGACCGGCGGCAGGTAGAACACCCGGGTGATCAGCAGGGCGACCAGGAAGCCGGTGACGATCGACAGCACCGAGACGTCGTCCCAGAGCAGCACCCAGATCCCGACGAGGGTCACGAACATCGCGACGCGGTTCCAGATGTCGACGCGGCGGCGGGGGCTCATCGCGGCCCCTCCTCTCCGAAGGACGAGTCGCGGTAGACGGTCGCGATGTAGGTCGCGGGGTCGGCGACCGCGCTCGCCGCTCGCTCGCTCGCGTCGTAGAGGGGACCGGCGCCGACGGTCAGCACGACGCCGACGACGACCATCCCCGCGGTGGCGAGCACCATCATGGGCGGCGAGTGGCGGGTGCGGATGCTGCCCGTGTCGTCGGGGTCCTCCTGCAGCTGGTCGATCAGGGGCGACTCGTAGCCGGGCACCTCCTCCTGCCGGCGCCAGAAGACCATGTTCCAGACGCGCGCGACGGCGTAGAGGGTCAGGAGCGAGGTGACGGCTCCGGCGGCGATGACGGCCCAGATCAGCCACGAGGGCTGGTCGACGGCCGCCTCCGTGCCGGCGACGAAGAGCCCCACCTTGCCGAGGAAGCCGGTGAACGGCGGGATCCCGCCGAGGTTCATCGCGGGGATGAAGTAGAGCAGCGCCAGCAGCGGCGAGGCCTTGAGCAGCCCGCCGAGGCGCAGGATCGAGGTGGTGCCGCCGACGCGCTCGATCAGGCCGGTCGCGAGGAAGAGCGTCGTCTGCACCGTGATGTGGTGGATGACGTAGAAGATCGTCGCCGCGTAGCCGGCCGGGGTGCCCACGGCGATCCCGAAGACCATGTAGCCGATGTGCGAGACCAGCGTGAAGGACAGCATCCGCTTGATGTCGGCCTGCGCGACGGCGCCGAGGATGCCGACGATCAGCGTCAGCAGCGCCACCACCAGCAGCACCTCGCTCAGCCTCCCGCCGGGGAAGAGCAGGGTCTCGGTGCGGATCAGCGCGTACACGCCGACCTTGGTGAGGAGTCCGGCGAAGACGGCGGTGACCGGCGCCGGAGCCGTGGGGTACGAGTCCGGGAGCCAGAACGACAGGGGGAACACGGCCGCCTTGATCCCGAAGCCGAGCAGCAGCACCACGTGGAGCACCAGCTGCACGTCGGCGGGGAGCTCGGCGATGCGGATCGAGAGCTGCGCCATGTTGACCGTGCCGGTGGCGCCGTAGAGCAGGCCGATGGCCGAGAGGAAGAACACGCTCGAGACCAGGCTGACGACCACGTAGGTCGTGCCGGCGCGGATCCGCGGCGCGGTGCCGCCCAGGGTGATCAGCACGTAGCTCGCGGCCAGCAGGATCTCGAAGCCGACGTAGAGGTTGAAGAGGTCGCCCGCGACGAAGGCGTTGAGGATGCCCGCCGAGAGGATCAGGTAGGTCGGGTGGAAGATCGTGACCGGCGTCTCGCGGTTGCCGTCGACGAGGCCCTGGCCGACCGAGAACAGCAGGACGCCCAGCAGAGTGATCGAGGTGATCACGAGCATCAGCGCGGCGAGCGGATCGACGACCAGCACGATGCCCCACGGCGGCTCCCAGCCGCCCACGTAGACGGCGCTGCCGCCTCCGTCGCCGGTGAGGACCAGCACGAGCATCACCGAGGAGATCACCAGAACGCTCGAGAGCGTCACGATGTTCACGGTGATCTGCGCGCGCCGGTGGCGTCCGAGGATCAGCGCGACGGCCGCTCCCAGGAGGGGGAGGGTGACGACGAGCGGGATCAGGGCGTTCATCGGTCCTCCTTCCTGTCGTCGGTCATGGCGCTCTCCCCGTGCTTGGCGGCGGTGCCCTCGTCGCTGGACTCGAGCAGGACGTCGAGCGCCCGGTCGTCGGCGGTGGTCTGGGCCGAGATGCCCGCCGCGTCCTCGCGGACGGAGGCGTCGGTCTCGTCGTCCTCCACCTGGTCGGCGTTGGCGAGGCGCCAGCGCCGGTAGATCATCGCGAGGAGGAAGGCGGACACCCCGAAGGTGATCACGATCGCGGTGAGGATCAGCGCCTGCGGCAGCGGGTCGGCCATCTCGGCGGCGATCTGCTCGTAGGAGCGCCCGTCGTCGGTGACGAACGGCGCGATGCCCGAGCGGCCGGCCATCAGCAGGATGAGGATGTTGGTCGCGTTCCCGACGAGCAGGAACCCGATCAGGATGCGGGTGAGGCTGCGCTCGAGCATCTGGTAGACGCCCGCCGCGTACATCACCGCCATCACGACGACGAGGACGAGGGTGATGCTCATGCGCCGTCCCCCCTGCCCGGTCCGCCGACGACCGTGGAGCCGGTGGGGAGCGAGGTCTCGAGCCCGTCGACCGTGCCCTGGCCGGGGCCGGGGGTGCTGTCGGTCGAGTGCGTGACGCCGTCGCCCGAGGGGGAGCCCTGCTCGGCCTCCTCGCCGTGGCGGTCGACCTCGCCGCCGAGGCTGCGGAGGATGTCGAGGGCGAGGCCGATCACGATCAGGTACACCCCGATGTCGAAGAGGGTGGACGTGCCCAGGTGGAGCTCGCCCAGCACCGGCACCTCGAGGTCGAGCCAGCTCGATTCGAGGACCTCGAGGCCGAAGGCGAGGGAGGAGACGGCGGTGCCGACGGCGAAGAAGAGGCCGAGTCCGAGGACCTTGCCCGCGTCGATCGGCGCGGCCTCGCCGAGCTCGAAGCGGCCGCCGGCGAGGTAGCGCGCGACGAGGGCGAGACCGGCGAGCAGGCCGCCCGCGAAGCCTCCGCCCGGGGTGTTGTGTCCGGTGAAGAGCAGGTAGACCGACACGATCATCGCGGGGTGGAAGAGCAGGCGCACCAGCACCTCGAGCACGATCGAGCGGTTCTCCGGCCGGAGCGTGCGCCCGGCGACGAGCCAGGAGCCGCGGTCGCCGTCGCGCTCGGCGTCGGCGGAGGAGGTGGTCAGGTCCATCGCGCGCTCGCGGCGGTCGTCGGCGCTCTGCGACTCGAGGCGGGGAGCGCCTCCGGCCCGGCTGGAGAGGAAGATCAGGCTCGCGACGCCGGTGGCGACCACGACGAGGACCGAGATCTCGCCCATCGTGTCCCAGGCGCGGATGTCGACGAGCAGGACGTTGACGATGTTGCGGCCCTTGCCCTCCTCGTAGGCGAGGCGGGGCAGCTCGGCCGAGATCGGCGTCGCGGTCCGGGCGCCGAGGGCGATGGTGGCGGCGAGGGCCATGACCGCTCCGACCGCGATGCCGATGACGGCGCGCAGGCGCTTGCGCATCGGCTGGTGCTTCGCGGCGATGCGGGTCGGGAGGCGGCGCAGCACCAGGACGAAGACCACGAGGGTCACCGTCTCGATCAGCGCCTGGGTGAGGGCGAGGTCCGGTGCGCCCTGCAGGGCGAAGAGGGCCACCATCCCGTAGCCGGTGGCGCCGGCCAGCAGCACGGCGGCGACGCGGTTGCGGGCGATCGCGCACAGCACCGCCGCGAGGATCATCACGGCCGCGACCGCGAGCTGGCCCGGGCTGTCCCAGAAGACGAGATCGCCCGGCCAGGTGCGGTTGAGGGCGGCCGCACCGCCGACGCCGAGGACGAAGACCGCGAAGATCACCGTCAGGTAGCGGGGGAGCGAGCCGCGCTGGACGGACTCGGTGACCGTGCTGGCGACGCGGTCGAGCCAGCGGACGGTGGCCCAGTAGCCCTCGGCGGAGTCGATCCGGTTGGGCAGCATCGACTGGGCGCGCGCGACGGCGACGCGCTTGGCGAAGAGCAGGAGTCCGACGGCGATCACGAGGGCGCTGAGTGCCAGCGCGGGCTCGAAGCCGTGCCAGAGCGCGAGGTGGTAGCCGCCTTGGTCGGAGGCCTCCGCGGCGGCGGCGAGCTCCGGGTCGGCGTCCGGAGCGGCGTAGGGGAGGGTGTCCGCGTAGACGGCGACGAGCGGGTCGAGCACGGAGGCGGCGATCCCGCCGATCACGCTGGCGGCGGCCAGCAGCACCGGGGCGGCGGTGAAGGTCCACGGCTCGGCGTGCAGGTGCGTGTCCTCGAGCCCCTTCTTCCGGGCGAAGGCGCCCCAGAAGAAGCGCGCGGAGTAGGCCACGGTGAGGATCGAGCCGAGGACGAGGCCGACCAGCGCGACCCAGGCCCAGAACGAGCCCTGCTCGATCGCCGAGATCAGGCTCGTGAACACGGCCTCCTTGGCGACGAAGCCCAGCAGCGGCGGGATGCCCGCCATCGACAGCACGCCGACGAGGGCGGCGCTCGCGAGCACCGGCGCCTGCCGTCCCAGGCCGCTGAGCTTGCGGAGGTCGCGCGTGCCGGCGCGGTGGTCGACGATGCCGACGGTGAGGAAGAGCAGCGCCTTGAAGAGGGCGTGGGCGACGAGCAGGGTCAGTCCGGCCAGCGCGGCGTCGCGCGAGCCGAAGCCGACGGCGACGGTCAGGAAGCCGAGCTGGCTGACGGTGCCGTAGGCCAGCACGAGCTTGAGGTCGTACTGCCGGAGCGAGCGCCAGCCGCCGACGAGCATGGTCCAGACTCCGACGCTCACCACCACGGGCAGCCAGACGGAGTCGTCGGCGAAGCCCGGCGCGAGGCGCGCGACGAGGTAGATGCCCGCCTTCACCATCGCGGCGGCGTGCAGGTAGGCGCTGACCGGCGTGGGAGCGGCCATCGCGGCCGGCAGCCAGAAGTGGAACGGCACCAGGGCGGACTTCGAGAACGCGCCGAGCAGCACCAGCACCAGCGCCGTCGACACGATCGGGCCGGAGGGGGCGGCGGCGACGATCCCGGAGAGGCTGGTGGTACCGGCCTGCACGATCAGGACGATGATCCCGACCAGCATCGCCAGCCCGCCGAGAGTCGTGACCAGGAGCGCCTGGAGCCCGGCACCCCGGCTCTCCTTGCGCCCGCTGTAGTGGCCGATGAGGAGGTAGGAGAGGACGCTCGTCGCCTCCCAGAAGACGAAGAGGATGATCACGTCGTCGGCCGTGACCAGCCCGTACATCACTCCGGCGAACGCGGACAGGAGCGCTGCGAACCGGCCCAGCGAGGGCTCGTCGCGGCTGAAGTACGTCGCGCAGTAGGCGAGGACCAGGGCGCCGACTCCGCTGACCACGAGGGCGAGGACGATCGAGAGCGCGTCCAGGCGGAAGGAGAGGGCGATGTCGAGCGCGGGGATCCACGGCTCGGACTCGCGGATCTCGCCGCCGTCGAGGATCGTCGGCAGGGCGGTCGCGGTGGCGACCAAGCTCGCGGCCGGGATCAGCGCCAGCGCGTAGAACGTCTTCGGCCCGAACCGGTCCACCAGCCAGGGGGTCACCACGGCGATCGCGAACGAGATCACGAGGATGAGGAGCATCACATGTTCCTCCCAAGGTGTACCCAGCGCATAAGTCGGTCAAGAATATCGGAGCGCCCTCCCGCGGAACCTGAGTGCGCGGAGGCTTGACGGCCCCGTCGTGATCCGCCAGGGCCCTACCGTGGGGAGCATGGCCCGCTCGCTCCTCCCCGACCAGCTCTGCCGACTCCGCGTCCACAACCTCGCGTCGGGGGAGTCGACGACCGTCTTCGAGTCCGACTCCGTCCTCGTGGAGGCGCCGAACTGGACTCCTGACGGCTCCGCCCTGATCGTGAACGGCGACGGCGGCCTCTTCCGGCTGCCGCTCGAGGGGGCGCCCGTGCTCGAGCCGATCCCGCTCGACGGGGTGCCGGCCGAGCTCAACAACGACCACGTGCTCGCCCCGTCCGGCGGGCTCGCCTACGTCTCGGCGCGCGACGGGCACCTCTACGCGGTCGAGCTCGACGGCTCCGCCCCCGCCCGCCGCCTGACCGCCGAGCGCGAGGGCGCGCGCTTCAAGCACTACCTGCACGGCGTCTCGCCCGACGGCGCGACCCTCGCGCTGATCGGCGGCGGCGACGCCTCCGGGCGGTGGCGGACCGATGTCTACACGATGCCGGTCGGAGGAGGCGCGCTCACCGCCCTGACCGACGACGAGCCGGCCGACGACGGCGTCGACGTCTCGGCCGACGGCCGCACCCTCGTCTTCAACTCCGAGCGGGCCGGAGGCGGGGCGCAGCTGTTCCGCATCGGCCTCGACGGCTCCGCGCTCTCCCGCCTGGTCGAGTCGGACACGGTCGACTGGTTCCCGCACGAGTCGCCCGACGGCGCGCACCTGCTCTACCTCGCCTATCCGGAGGGGACGGCCGGGCACCCCGAGAACGTCGACGTCGAGCTGCGGCTGCTCGACCTCCCCGGGCGCTCGACGCTCGAGCCCGGCCGTGTGCTGGAGCGCCTCCACGGCGGGCAGGGGACGATCAACGTCTCCGGCTGGGCGCCGGACTCGACGCGCTTCGCCTACGCCGACTACCCGCGGCGCTGACAGCCTGAGTCCTTGCCGCGCATGCGCGGGAGGGGGATCGATCACGGCGGGGTGCGGGTCTTGAATCGGGAGATGACCATCGACAGCGCAGCATCCTCCTCCGTCACCCGCTCGCCGCTCGGCGACTCCGGCATCGACGTCTTCCCGCTCTCGCTCGGCGGCAACGTCTTCGGCTGGACCGCGGGGCGGCAGACCTCCTTCGACGTCCTCGACGGCTACACGGCCGCGGGCGGCGACTTCATCGACACCGCCGACGCGTACTCCGCCTGGGTCCCGGGCAACACGGGCGGCGAGTCCGAGACGATCATCGGCGAGTGGCTCGCGCAGCGCTCGGGGGACCGGGACGACGTGGTGATCGCGACGAAGGCGGGCCGCCACCCGCAGTTCACCGGCCTCGCGCCCGACACCGTGCGCGCGGCCGCCCGCGCCTCCCTCGAGCGGCTCGCGACCGACCGGATCGACCTCTACTACGCCCACTTCGACGACGAGGCTGTGCCGATGGCCGACATCGCCGCCGTGTTCTCCGAGCTCGTGGACCAGGGCCTCGTTCGCGCGATCGGAGTGTCGAACTTCAGCGCCGAGCGCGTCGCGGAGTGGCTGCGCATCGCGGGCGAGGAGGGCCTGCACGCGCCCGTCGCGCTGCAGCCGCACTACAACCTCGTGGAGCGCGGGATCGAGGCCGACCTGCTGCCCCTCGCCCGCGAGGCGGGGCTGGCCGTCGTCCCCTACTCCGCCCTGGCGTCGGGATTCCTGACCGGCAAGTACCGTGACGGATCGACGCCCGAGGGTCCGCGCGCCGACGGCGCCTCCCGCTACCTCGACGGCCGCGGCCGCCGGGTGCTGGCGGCGCTCGATGCGGCGGCGGAGGCGCACGGCGCCGAGGTGGCGACGGTGGCGCTCGCGTGGCTCCGCTCGCAGCCCGGAGTGGTCGCGCCGATCGCCAGCGCCCGCGTGATGGAGCAGCTGCCGGCGCTGATCGCCTCGGCCTCCCTCGAGCTGAGCGCCGAGGAGCTCGCCGCGCTCGACGAGGCGAGCCGGGCGTAGCCGCAGACGGGCGGCCGCGGGGGCGCGTCCCCCGCGGTCATCGACGCTCCGCGGAGGTGCTATCGTCTAACGGTGCCAAATCGCGGGCACGCCCCGAGAGGGGCTGTCAGACCCGCAGGTGCGCCCCCTTAGCTCATTGGTAGAGCACTTCCTTGGTAAGGAAGAGGTAGTGGGTCCGATTCCCACAGGGGGCTCCGTTCCCCGCAGGCCAGACCTGCGAAGAACGCGCGGCGGGGTAGCTCAGGTGGTTAGAGCACACGGCTCATAATCGTGGTGTCGCGGGTTCAAGTCCCGCTCCCGCTACAGCGAGAAGGCCCCGGTTCGCGCGTCGAACCGGGGCCTTCGGCGTTCCCTGGCGAGGTCCTGCCCGCGGGAGAGGTCTCAGACCGCGCAGCCCGCGAAGAGCACGTCGTCCGAGGAGACCAGGTCCTCCAGGGTCAGCAGGCGGTCGAGGTCGTGGCCGGCGGCCAGGGCGTTGGCGCGCTCCGGTGCGGTCTGGGGGGCGAGGCGCCCCTCCATCACCCCGCCGAGGGCGCGGACGGCGCACGCGGCGACCACTCCCTCCGGGGTGCCGCCGATGCCGAGGACGAGGTCGACGCGGCCCGCGGGATCGGCCGCCTCGATCGCGACCGACACGTCGCCCTCGCCGCGCAGCTCGAGCGCGACCCCGGCCGCGCGCAGAGCCGCGATGAGCCCGGAGTGACGCGGCTTGTCGAGCACGACGACGACCAGCTCCGCGACGGGCTTCCCGAGCGCCGCCGCCAGCCGTGCGGCGTTCTCGGCGGGAGGGAGGTCGAGCGAGACGGCGCCCCGGCCCGCTGCAGAGCAGACCAGCTTGTCCATGTAGAACACGTTGCGCGGGTCGAACAGCGTGCCGCGCGGGGCGAGCGCGATCACGCTCACCGAGCCGGGGAGCCCCTCCGCCGTGAGTCGGGTGCCGTCGAGCGGATCGACCGCCACGTCGCAGGAGGGAGCGGAGGCGCGGCCGAGGCGCTCGCCGTTCGCGAGCATCGGGGCCTCGTCCTTCTCGCCCTCGCCGATCACGACGACGCCGTCGAACGGAGCGTCGGCCAGCACGGCGCGCATCGCCGCGACCGACGCCTCGTCCGCCGCGATCTTGTCGCCGCGCCCGTACCAGCCGCGCGCCGCCTCGGCCGCCGCGCGCACGGCGGCGGCCACCGCCTCCTGCAGCTCGGCCGGGTAGGCGGGCGACGCGATCAGCCGCAGGCCGCTCATGCGCGCGCGGGCTGAGCGGTCGCGGTGCGGACCAGCCGCTCCAGGGTGCGCAGGCCGTCGGAGGAGAGCACCGACTCCAGGTGCCCCTGCACCGACGCGACGTGCTCGCCGCGGAGGGCGTTGACCACTCCCGTCTCCGGGTCGACCGACACCTCGAGCCCCAGCCGGGGCGTGCGCGCGACGCCGGGGGCGACGGAGGAGAAGGTGTTGTAGAAGCCGATCGCGGCGTCCTCGCCGAACACGTCCACCGCCAGGCGCACGCCCTGGCGGGGCGCGGGCAGCGGCTCGACCGGGAGGCCCGCCAGCAGTGAGAGCATCTGGTGGCTGAGGCAGACGGCGAGCATCGGCCGCTCCGCCTCGAGGCGGGTGGTCATCAGCGAGCGCAGGTGCGCGATCCGCGGGTCGGAGTCGTCGCGGGGGTCGCCCGGGCCGGGGCCGAAGACGACGAGGTCGTCGCTCAGCACGTCGGCGACCTCCGACCAGCGCTCGACCCGGGCGTCCATCCCGAGGTGGCGCAGCTGGTGGGCGAGCATCGTCGTGAACTGGTCCTCGTTGTCGACGATCAGCGCGGTGTGCCCGGCGAGGCCGGCGATGTGCTCGGGCGCCTGGGGCCGGAGCCAGAACGAGGCGAGCCGCTCGTTGCGCGCCTCGAGCGCCTCCTGCACGCCCGGCTGCGCGTTCAGGTCGAGGGCCGGCGGCACCTCGCGGTGCGGCAGCAGGCCGAGGGCGGAGAGGACGCCCGACGCCTTCGCCCGCGTCTCGGCGACCTCGCCCTCGGGGGTGGAGTGGCGCACGAGCGTCGCGCCGGCCGGCACGGTGAGGCGGCCGTCCGCGCGGAGGTAGGCGGTGCGGATGAGGATGGGGGCGTCGACCGTGTAGCCGTGCTCCTCCGGCTCGAAGAGGGCGAGCACGCCGGAGTAGTAGCCGCGCGGCTCCTTCTCGTACTCGGCGATCACGGCGCACGCGTTCTCCATCGGCGAGCCGGTGACCGTGGGCGCGAACATCGTCAGCCGCAGGACCTCGCGCACGTCGAGTCCGGTGCGGCCCTCGAGCAGGTACTCGGTGTGGCTGAGCCGCGACATCTGCTTGAGGAACGGCCCGAGGATGCGGCCGCCGTCCGGGCAGACCGCGCTCATCATCTTCATCTCCTCGTCCACGACCATGAAGAGCTCCTCGCTCTCCTTGACGTCGGCGAGGAACGCGAGCACCTCCTCCCCGGTGGGTCCGGCCGCGGGGTGGCGGAAGGTGCCGCTGATCGGGTTCATCATCGCGACGCCGTCGCGCACCGAGACGTGGCGCTCGGGGGTCGCGCCGACGGCGGTGACCGTCTGCGCGCCGTCGACGCCGGGGGTGTGGATCGCGAAGGTCCAGTACGCGCCGGACTCGTCGGTGAGCAGGCGGCGGAACCAGGCCAGGACCGCCTCGACGGGCGGCGCGTCGGTCTGCGCGACGAAGGCGCGGTTGATGACGAAGTTGGCGCCCTCGCCGCGGCCGATCTCGTCCTCGATCACGCGGCGGACGATGTCGGCGTACTCGTCGTCCGGCACGTCGAAGCCGCGCTCCTCGACCGGGATCTCCCGCTCGGGCAGCAGCCGCAGCACCTCGGCCAGGGGGATGCTCTCGCGCTCGCGCACCACGAGGTTGCGCAGAGGGGCTCCGTCGTCCTTCGCCGCGAAGCCGCGCTCGCGCACCTGCCGGTAGGGCACGAGGGTCAGCACGTCGTCGCCGTCGAGCGGGATGTCGGCCAGGCCCTCGACGTCGAGCACGTCGCCCGTGAACACGTCGACGGCGTCGCGGCCCTGGCGGAGGACCACCGCGAACGGCAGCGTCCCGTCGGAGGCGAGGATGCGGGAGAGGAGCGAGGTCATCGTGGTCCTTGTATCGGGTCGTGCCCCACCCGGGCCCTGACATGCAGAACGACCGCCCGGAGGAGGCGGTCGCGTGCGAGGGGTCTGCGCGTCGGTCCGCCTAGGAGGCGGGCCACCAGGGGCTTCGGATCGACGTGCGCACGCGGCGAGTCTAGGGGAGAGCCGGGCGGCGGCCAAGCGGTGTCAGGCGGCCGGCCGCTCGGTCGGCTCGCCCCGCAGGGTCCGGAGCAGGAGGGTCGCGCCGGCCGTCGCGGCGGGGGTGGCGACGACCGCGCCCCCGGGGACGAGGAACGCCAGGTAGACGGCGATGCCGAAGCCGAGCGAGACCGCGCGGTGCTCGCCGAGGAGGCGGCGGCGGTCGCGGAGGGAGAGCCCCCGGGCGTCGCCCGCGAACCCGGTCAGCTCGAGCGCGAGGGCCCTCCCGCCGACCAGGGCGCCCGCGACGAGGCCGACGATCGAGCCGACCACCGGCACCAGGCCCAGCAGCACCAGGACCACGCCGATCCCGAGGGAGGTGGCGACCAGCACGGCGGAGTCGCGGAGGCCGCGGCCGACCCCCTGCCAGAAGGTGCTCTCGCGCTCGTCGGGCACGCCGCCGAGGTCGTCCTCGACCCGCCGCCAGATCCGCTCGTAGAAGGGGTCGCCGACCAGCAGGGTCACCGCGGCGAAGAGGACCACGCCGAGGGCGAGCACGGCGCCGACCACTGCGATCGAGAGCACCAGGCGGACGGTGGCGGCCGTGCCCTCGTCCCAGCCGCCGGCGAACGGGGTGAGCGCGGTCACCGCGTCCTGCACCCGCGTGAGCACCAGGACCAGCACGCCGACGAAGACCAGGCCGACGATCAGGGGCGGGATCGCGCCGAGGAGCATCGCCCGCGGCGAGCGGACCCAGGTGCGGAAGCCGCGGAGGAAGAGCCGGGCACCGAGGCCGAGATCGCGGAGGACGCTCATCCCCCGATCCTCGCAGGTGGGCCCGGGCCGGCGGTCCGGCAGGACACTCGGCCGCACGGGGCGCGGAATCTCAGACCCGCTCGAACGGAGCGAGCAGCCCCGCCATCGCCTTCGTCCGCGGCGCCGCGTACTCGTCGCGCCGCGAGGTGCTGACGCCCATCGCGACGAGCCCCTCCACCAGGCGCACCGCCGAGGCGACGCCGTCGATCACGGGCACGCCCAGCTCCCGCGAGAGGTCGCGGCACAGGTCGGCCATCCCGGCGCAGCCCAGCACGATCGAGTCGGACCCGTCGACGGCCAGCGCTTCGGCGCACTCCGCCAGGATCGCGCGGCGGGCGTCGGAGCGGGGGTCGTCGAGTTCGAGCACGGGGATGTCGCAGGCGCGCACCTGACGGCAGGCGTCGCCGAACCCGGCGCGGCGGGCGATGTCCCAGGCGCGGCCGCTCGTGCGCGAGAGCGTGGTGACCACGCTGAAGCCCCGGCCGACGAGCGCGGCCATGTGCATGGCGGCCTCGGCGATCCCCACGACCGGGCCGCTCGCGATCTCGCGCGCGGCGTCGACCCCCGGGTCGCCGAAGCACGCGATGACCGCGCCGTCGCTGCCGGCCGCCTCCGCCCGGGCGATCTCGTGCAGGACGCCGGGCACGGCGAGCGCCTCGTCGTAGTGGCTCTCGATCGACGCCGGACCCATCGGCGGGGTGACGGCCGTGATCTCGGTGCCGAGCGAGGCGACGGAGCGGGCGGCCCGGCCGATCGCCGCGGTCATCGCAGTGCTGGTGTTCGGGTTGACGACGGTGATGCGCATGGTGGTTCCTCGGTTCGGGTGCCGGGAGGGGGAGGGACCCGCCCGGCGGCCGGTCCGCGGGATGCGGAGCGGCCGGGGCGGATCCCTCCTCCGTGCCGGCCGGATCAGACGGTCGAGCCGTCGCTGACGTGCTCGAGGTCCTCGTCGAGCCGCCCGATCCGCGGCGCGCGCCGCTCGAGCACGGCCATCGCGACGAACCCGAGCCCGCAGCCGAGGAACCAGCTGTAGTCGCCGAGCCAGGTGAACTCCGCGCCTCCCGCCTCCGCGATCCAGCGCGGCACGAGCACCGAGGCGACGGAGGGGACTCCGCCGATCACGGTCGCCCAGACGGCGTTGGGGTTGAAGCCGCGCGAGAACCAGTAGCGGCCCTTCTCGCTCATCGTGTAGAGGTCGTCCACCCAGACGCGCTGGCGGCTGATCAGGTAGTAGCCCGCGATGAGGACGCCGAACAGCGGTCCGATCAGCGCGCCGAGGATGCCGAGCGTGTAGTGGATGGCGGTGTCGTTCGAGTACCAGTTCCACGGGGTGAGCAGCACCGAGCCGACGGCGGCGATCATGCCGCCCATCCGCCAGCTGATCTTCTTCGGGTTGACGTTCGAGAAGTCGAACGCGGGGGAGATGAAGTTGGCGACGATGTTGATGCCGATCGTCGCGATGACGAAGGTGAGCCCGCCGAGGAGCACGGCGAACCAGGTGTCGATCCGCTCGACGGTCTCGATCGGGTCGGTGATCAGCTCGCCGAAGACCGGCACGGTCGCCGAGGCGGTGATCACGGTGAGGAGGGAGAAGAAGAGGAAGTTGATCGGGAGGCCGAGCAGGTTGCCGCGCTTCACGGCGCCGTAGCTGCGGGCGTACCGGGAGAAGTCGCCGAAGTTGAGCATCGGGCCGGAGAAGTAGGAGACGACCAGGGCGACGGCCGAGATCATCACCGGCACCGCGGCGGCGAGGTCGAGCGGCTCGCCGGAGCCGAGGGTGAGCGAGATGTTCTCCCAGCCCGCCTGCGATACCAGGTAGACGGCGAGCACGAGCATCACCACGTAGACCGCCGGTCCCGCCCAGTCGATGAAGCGGCGGATCGACTCCATGCCCCGCCAGAACAGCGCGGCCTGCGCGACCCAGAGGATCGCGTAGGAGAGGTAGCCCAGGGCCGAGAGGCCGAGGAACGACGCCTCGGGCGTGTTCAGGGCGGCCATGCCCGGGAAGAACTTGAGGAAGACGATGTTCAGCGACTGCGCCGCCAGGTAGGTCTGCACGCCGTACCAGGCGATCGCGATCAGTCCGCGGATGATCGCCGGGATGTTCGCGCCGCGGATGCCGAAGATCGCCCGGTTGATGACGGGGTAGGGCACGCCGGTGACCTGGCTGGGCTTGGCGACGAGGTTGCAGAAGACCTGCACGATCACGATGCCCACCACCAGGGCGACGAGCACCTGCCAGCCGGCCAGGCCCAGCGCGAAGAGCGAGCCCGCGGTCACGTACCCGCCGACGCTGTGCACGTCCGACATCCAGAACGCGAAGATGTTGTAGCTCGACCAGCGCTGCTTCCGGAGCGGGGCGAGGTCCTCGTTGGAGAGGCGGTCGTCGTAGGCGGCGCTCGCCGCGGCGGCGGGATCCGGATCGACGGGGGGAGCGGTGACTCGGGGTGCGGTGACGCGGTCGGACATGGGTGGATCCACCTCTCGGGCGGTCGTGCGCAGAGCGGCACGGAGCGGATGTGTCAGGGTGGTCGGGACGTCCGGCCGAGGAGGCGGGGCGTCGCGGAGAGCGTTCCGAGTGAAGTGATCACTTCACGCGGGCCACGCTACGAGTCGGGAGGCCGCCGCTCGTTTCGGCTCCGTTACGGCTGTGTGACGATCCGCGAGAGGGGACGGGCCATGCCCTCCGACGACACCGCGCCCGTCGAGGCGGCCGCCCGGGCGATCGCGGACGGTGCTGGACTCGGCGCGCGGCTGCGGGAGCTGCGGCTCTCGGCGGGCCTGTCGCTGAAGGCACTCGCCGGGCGACTCGGCATCTCCGTGAGCGCCGTCTCGCAGATCGAGCGCGGAGCCATGCAGCCCTCGGTCGGCCGGCTGATCGCCCTCGTGGACGCGCTGGGGGTCCCGCTGTCCGCCGTGTTCGACCAGGGCGCGTCGGCGCCGGTCGAGACCGCGGTCGTCCGGGCGCGCGAGTCGGCGCCGGTGGCGCTCGAGGGCGGAGTGCTGTTCCGCCGTCTGGCGCCGCGTCCGCTGGACGCCGTCGACTTCTTCGAGTCGACCTACCCGCCGGGCTCGACCTCGACAGCGCACCGGCAGCTGCTCCGCCACGACGGGTTCGAGATGGGGACGGTGACGCTCGGGGAGCTGACGGTCGAGTTCGAGGACGAGACGGTCGTCCTCGGGCCGGGCGACGCCATCACGTTCCCGTGCGAGCGGCCGCACCGCATGGTCAACACGGGCTCGACCACCGCGATCGCGACCTGGCTGATCGTCCACCGCTGACACCGCGCCGGTGCTTCGCGCCGGACCCCTGGTGGCACCACCTGCGTATGGGACCCTGGTCCTCGCTCCTCCACAACGGGCGGACGACCGTCTCCTGTCCACACCCCGGTCGGGATCGGGGCGCGGCGGGCCCTCGGTGTCGGTACCGCCTGGTGGGCTGGTCTCCTCGACCGAGGGGTGCGGAACGTGGAGGAGCGGATGGACGGCAGGAACGACGAGGGGTGCCCGCGCTGGTGCGCGGGCGAGCACGACGAGCTGGTCGCGGCGGGGGAGCGGCTGCACCGCTCCGCGGCGAGCTCGCTCCCGGTGGTGCTCTGGGCGGGTGGAGACGGGGCCGCGGGCGCGACGGTGCACGTCTCCCTGTGCCGCCCGGGGGAGTCGGGGGAGGACAGGCTCCGCCTGGAGGCCGACGGGCTCGGCGAGGTCGACCTCGATCTCAGCTCGGGGTCGCGGCTGGCCGGCGCGGTGCTCCGGCTACTCGGCGCCGCGTGAGGTGCGCGGCGGGTCGGGTGGCAGGAGGTCCGTCAGCTCGATCTCGAGCGCCTCGCAGAGCGCGAGGAGGGTGTGCAGCGTGGGGTTCGCGGGCGAGCCGGGCTTCGACTCGCCCTTCTCGAACTTCTGGTAGGTGTAGCCTGCGAGCCCGGCCGCGTGGGCGATCCGCTCCTGGCTGGCGCCCTTGGCGATGCGGGCCCGGTGCATGTTGGTGCCGAGCTCGCGGGCGTAGGTCGCCCAGTCGCGCTCGGGAGTGGGTGTCGACATGCCCGCCAGCTTCGGAGAAGTTCGGCCGCGGGTCAGCCATACACGGATGGGAAATTGCCGGTGGTCATACCCGGGTGACCACCGGCGGCGCCTCCGGAGCCCCGAGGGCCCCGCGACGGCAGCGCCTAGTATGGCCGGGTGCCAGTGAACCCCGAACTCGTCGGGCGCGTCTTCGCGCCCACGGAGCCCTATCAGGTGGGGCGCGAGAAGGTGCGCGAGTTCGCCCGCGCCGTCTCCGCGACCTCCCCCCTGCACCACGACGTCGAGGCCGCCCGCGCCGCCGGGCACCCCGACCTCGTCGCTCCGCCCACCTTCGCCGTCGTCGTGCAGGAGTTCACGCTCCAGCAGCTGCTCGCCGAGCCCGACGGCGGGATCGACTTCAGCCGCGTCGTGCACGGAGACCAGCGCTTCGTGCTGTCCCGTCCGGTCGTCGCCGGCGACGAGCTGACCGCGACCCTCTCGGTCGCCGCCATCAAGAAGCTCGGCGCCCACTCGATGGTCACCACCGAGTCCCGCATGGTCGACGCGAGCGGCGAGCACGTCGTCACCGCGATCTCGACCCTCGTGGTCAGGGGAGACGAATGAGCACCGCACTGCCCGCTCTCGCCGAGCTGAGCGTCGGCCAGGTCGTCGCCGAGAGCCGCTTCCCGATCGACCGCGGCACCCTGGTGCGCTACGCGGGCGCCTCGGGCGACTTCAACCCCATCCACTACCGCGACGACGTCGCCGCCGAGGTCGGCCTGCCCGGCGTGCTCGCGCACGGCATGCTCACGATGGGCACCGCGGTGCAGGTCGTCGTCGACTGGGTCGGCGACCCCGGACGCGTGGTCGACTACCAGGTGCGCTTCACCCGCCCCGTCGTGGTGGACCCGCGCGACGGCGCCGCCATCGACGTGGTCGCCAGGATCGGTGCTGTGAACGCCGAGGAGGGCTGGGTCCGCGTCGACCTCGCCGTCTCGGTCGAGGGCCAGTCCGTCCTCGGCAAGGCCCAGGCACGGGTCCGACTCGCGTGACCTCCGCGCCGCTGCTCTCCGCCCTGACCACCCTCCGCGTCGGCGGACCCGCCGAGCGCCTCGTCGAGCCCGCCACCGAGGCGGAGCTGGTCGAGACGCTCGTCGGCCTGTGGTCGGACGGCGAGCCGTGGCTGCTGCTCGGCGGCGGCTCCAACCTCCTCGTGGGCGACGACGGGGTCGAGGGTACGGTCGTGCGCGTGCGCACCACCGGCGTCGAGCGGCTCCCCTCCGACGAGCCGGGGCGCGTGCTCCTGCGGGTCCAGGCGGGCGAGTCGTGGGACGGCCTCGTCGCGACGACCGTGGAGCGCGGCTGGGCGGGTCTCGAGGCTCTCAGCGGCATCCCCGGCACGGTCGGTGCGTCGCCGGTGCAGAACATCGGCGCCTACGGCCAGGAGCTCTCGGACACGCTGGTCGCGGTCGACTTCCTCGACGAGGGCGCCCGCGAGCCCGTCCGGCTGACGGCGGAGGAGCTGCAGTTCGCCTACCGCACCTCCGTGATCAAGCAGGGCCGCCGGGGCGCGGTGCTGGCCGTCGAGTTCGCGCTCGAGGAGGTCGGCGCCGAGGGCGACGGCACTCCCGTCGCCTACGGTCAGCTGGCGTCGGCGCTCGGAGTCGCGCTCGGCGACCGCGTGCCGCTCGCGCGGGTGCGCGAGACCGTGCTGGCGCTGCGTGCGGGCAAGGGCATGGTCCTCGATCCGGAGGACCCGGACACCGCGAGCGCCGGCTCCTTCTTCACCAACCCCCTCGTCACGAGCGCGTTCGCCGACTCCCTGCCGCCCGAGGCGCCGCGCTGGCCGGTCGAGCCGACGGCGGAGGCGCCCGTCATCACCCCGCTCGCCGCGGTCGAGGCAGGAGCGCCCGTCGGGCTGCCCGTGCCTCCCCGCGCCGACGGCCTGGTGAAGCTCAGCGCCGCGTGGCTGATCGAGCACGCCGGCGTCTCGCGCGGTTTCGCCCTGCCCGGCTCGCGGGCCGCCGTGTCGAGCAAGCACACCCTCGCCCTGACCAACCGCGGAGGAGCGACGGCCGAGCAGGTCGCCGAGCTCGCCCGGTACGTCCAGGGCCGCGTCCTGGCGGAGTTCGGCGTGCTGCTGCACCCCGAGCCCGTCGTGGTCGGCACCGCGGTCTGAGTCCGCGCGGTCTGCGCGCGCAGGCCCCGCGCTCGCGGGGACGCGCGCCCTCCGGCCGCGGCCTCCTCCGGCTCAGCTGTCGCGGCGGATCCAGCGGAAGCCGAAGCGGCAGGCGACGAGCCCCACGACGAGCCAGATACCGAGCACCAGCGCGACGCCGCCGAGGTCCCACGACCCGTTCACCTCCGCCTCCTCGAACCCGCTCGGCAGGAACACGGCGCGCATGCCCTGCGCGATCCACTTGAGCGGGAAGACGCTCGCCGTGTTCTGCAGCCAGTCCGGCAGCGTCGTGAACGACAGGTACGACCCCGAGATGAACTGCAGCACGAGCAGCGGCGGCACGATCACGGCGGTCGCGCTCTTGCCCGAGCGGGGCAGCGCGGAGACGGCGATGCCGAGGATGGCCGACGTCGCGACTCCTGCCAGGTAGACCCAGGCGAAGGTCGCCCAGCGCCCGCTGTCGGTGGGCAGCTCGACCGAGAACACCGTCGCCGCGACGAGGAGCAGCAGGGCCGTCTGCGCGAGGCTCGTCACGAGCACCTGGCCGAACTTGCCGATGAAGTAGCTGAAGACCGGCAGCGGTGCCCCCGCGAGGCGCTTGAGCGTGCCGTCGCCGCGCTCGACCGCGATGTCGACGCCCAGGTTCTGGACGCCCGAGAGCAGGATCCCGGCCGCGGCGAGGCCCGGCACGTAGTACT
This sequence comes from Rathayibacter sp. AY1A2, assembly GCF_002930935.1. Lineage (NCBI taxonomy): Bacteria > Bacillati > Actinomycetota > Actinomycetes > Micrococcales > Microbacteriaceae > Rathayibacter > Rathayibacter sp. AY1A2. The sequence continues at coordinate 74,229 of NZ_PSTP01000010.1, forward strand.
CGGCCATCGGGATGCCCGGGTCCTGCGGGTTCGCCTGCATCACCGCGGTGTCGCCGAACGCGACCGAGAAGATCGTCAGGAGCAGCACCGGGAAGAGGAAGGTGAAGAACACCTGGTCCGGAGCGCGGAAGTACGAGCGGATCTCGTAGCGGGCGCGGGCGAGTCCGAGGCGGACGGTGCGTCCCGGGCCGGTGGAGAGGGTGCGGGGGCGGGTGGCGACGGCGGTCACGCGGGCTCTCCGATCAGGTCGACCGCGTCGCGGTCCTCGCGGATGAGGTCGAGGTAGATGTCCTCGAGGCTGGGGCGAACGACCTCGAGGGCCGTCGGCTCACCGATCCGGGAGTGCAGCTCGGCGACGGTCCGGGCGGGCTCGGTGGTGCGCAGCCGGTGCAGCACGCCGTCCTCGCGCCACTGCACGATCGGGACGCGCGCCTCGTCCCCTCCGATCGCGCTCATCGGGCCGATGGCCAGGAGCCGCCCGCCGGAGATCACGGCGGCGCGGTCGCCGAGGCGGGCGGCCTCGTCGAGGTAGTGGGTGGTGAGCAGGATGGTCGTGCCCTCGCTCTTGAGCAGAGCGATCAGGTCCCAGAAGGAGTGGCGGGCCTCGGGGTCGAATCCCGTGGTGGGCTCGTCGAGGAACACCAGCTCGGGACGGCCGATGATGCCGAGGGCGACGTCGACGCGGCGGCGCTGGCCGCCCGAGAGGCGTCCGATGCGCGAGCGGGCCTTGGACGTCAGCCCGACGGCCTCGATGGTCTCGTCGACGTCGCGCGGTCGCGGATAGAGGCTGGCGAAGTGCGCGATCTGCTCGCGGACCGTCGCGTTGCCGGACTCGCCGCTGGACTGCAGGACGATCCCCAGACGCGCCTTCCATGCCAGGTCGCCGTGGCGCGGGTCGACCCCGAGCACCGACACCTCGCCGCCGGAGCGGTCGCGGTAGCCCTCGAGGATCTCGATGGTCGTCGACTTGCCGGCGCCGTTGGGGCCGAGGAGCGCGAAGGTCTCGCCCCGGTGGATGTCGAAGGAGACTCCCGCGACCGCCGGAGCGCCCCCGTAGTCCTTCCGCAGGTCGCGGACTCGGACGGCGTGGTCTTCGCTCATCGTCACAGCGTGCCCTGTCGCACCCCTCCGGCGACAGTGATCCCCGATTTCCGCCTCCCTCTTGCCCTCCTCGCCCCGAGATGCCAGGCACCCCTCACCTGTCGGACAGGCGCGTCGCAGTACCCGCCGTCACCGTGCGGCACGGTCGAGCGGCGATCGGCGATCCGCGTGTCGGCGGATCGTCATCCGCGCTGCGCATCCCGCTCTCTGCGACGCACCCCCGTCGTCGAGCCGATCGCGGCCGATCGACGACGCAGGAGGAGGGCTAATCGGTGCCGAAGAGCCGCTGCAGGCGGCGCACGCCCTCGAGGAGCGCGTCGTCGCCGAGGGCGTAGGACAGGCGGAGGTAGCCGCTCGGTCCGAAGGCCTCGCCGGGGACGGTGGCGACCTCGGCCTGCTCGAGGATGAGGTCGGCGAGCTCGAGGGAGGTCGTCGGGGTGGTGCCGTTCCACTCGCGGTTCAGGAGCCCGTTCACGTCGGGGTAGACGTAGAACGCGCCGCCGGGGGTGGGGCACTCGATCCCGTCGATCGCGTTCAGCTCGGCGACGATGGTGCGGCGGCGGCGGTCGAAGGCCAGGCGCATCTCCTCGGCCGGCTCCTGCGGGCCGGTGAGGGCGGCGATCGCGGCGCGCTGCGAGATGTTCGAGACGTTGCTCGAGAGGTGCGACTGCAGGTTCGAGGCGCCCTTGATCGCGTCGGCCGGGCCGACCATCCATCCGACGCGCCAGCCGGTCATCGCGTAGGTCTTCGCGACGCCGTTGACGAGGATCGTCCGGTCGCGCAGGGCCGGCACCGCCTCGACGATCGAGGTCGCGTGCTCGAGCGGGCTCGCGTCGTCCTGGTCGCCGGTGGAGTAGACGAGGTTCTGGTAGATCTCGTCGGCGATGATCCAGAGGCCGTGCTCCTCGGCCCACTCGCCGATCTCGCGGGTCTGCTCGGCCGAGTAGACGGCGCCGGTGGGGTTGGAGGGGGAGACGAACAGGAGCACCTTGGTGCGCTCGGTGCGCGCGGCCTCCAGCTGCTCGACGGTGACCAGGTAGCCCTGGTCGGCGCCCGCGAACACGTCCACCTGAACGCCGCCGGCGAGCTTGATCGCCTCGGGGTAGGTGGTCCAGTACGGGGTCGGCACCAGCACCTCGTCGCCGTCGTCGAGGAGGGTCTGGAAGGCCTGGTAGACGGCCTGCTTGCCGCCGTTGGTGACCACGACCTGCGAGGGGTCGACGGCCCATCCGGAGTCGCGCGCCGTCTTCTCCGCGATGGCCGCGCGGAGGTCGGGGAGGCCCGCCGCGGGGGTGTAGCGGTAGTTCCCCGGGTCGAGCACGGCGGCCGAGGCGGCCTCGACGATGTGCTCGGGAGTGAGGAAGTCGGGCTCGCCGGCGGCGTAGGACACGACCGGGCGGCCCTGGGCCTGGAGGGCCTTCGCCTTGGCGTCGACCTTCAGAGTGGCGGACTCGGCGATGGCGGCGATGCGGGCGGAGATGCGCGTGGTGGAGGACACGACGGCCAGCGTATCCTGCGCGCGCACGGGGCTCCGAGGCCCCCCGCCGCTCGGCTGGACACGCCCTGCGGGTCCACGTACACTCTTCCGAGGTAGTCGATCTCTGCCCTCATCCACAGCGCCCGCGAGGGTCGTGGCGGTGGGGCGGCGGGTCGGTCTCCTCCTCGGATGCTCGCAACGGCATCCATAGGGCGGTGGCTCAATTGGTAGAGCAGCGGTCTCCAAAACCGCAGGTTGCAGGTTCGAGCCCTGTCCGCCCTGCACATCGATGCCCGTCGCACGCGGTCCCCGCGACGCTGCGGTCATCGGTCCAGGGCCGCCCATGACGGGCGGTCGGCCACACCGGAGGTTCCGGTGCGGGAAAGGTGCGTGCAGGTGGCCGGGAAAGCAGTCGACGAGCCGAGCGAGGACGTCGTCGCGATCGCCAATCAGCAGCGAGCCGCGCGGCGCAACCCGTTCGCGCGCATCGCCCTCTTCATCCGGCAGGTCATCGCCGAGCTGAAGAAGGTCGTGACGCCCACCCGCAAGGAGCTGGGCAATTACGTCGTGGTCGTGCTGATCTTCGTCGTCATCATGATGGCGCTGGTGTCCTTCCTCGACTGGGTGTTCGCCCTGGCCGTGACGTACGTGTTCGGCACACCCGCCGCCTGACCCGAGAGCATCCGGGCCGCGCGAGCGGAGGGTGCCGGCGACAGCGGGACGCGCCCCGAGGGGCGCGACCGATCGATCGAGAGAGAGTTGTGACGAGTGTCTGACAGAAACCGCGACGACGTCGACTGGGCGACGGCTGCCGAGCAGTCGTCGGAGGTCGAGGAGGAGCAGGAGGGCGACGTCCAGTCGCAGGCTGAGGACGCCGTCGAGCCCGCCGAGCAGGGTGCGCTGAGCATCATCGACGAGAACGAGTCCGAGGACGACCTCGCCTCCGACCTCGAGGCAGCGCTGGACGCCATCGGCTCCGTCGACGACCCCGAGGCCGACTCCGCGGTCGACGAGGCCGCGCACATCGACACCGTCGAGGAGGCCGAAGCGGCCCTCGAGGCCGTCGAGGACGAGGCCGAGGTCGCCGCCGAGGACGCCGAGGCCGCCGGTGAGGACCTCGCCGACATCGACCCGTACGAGGCCTTCCGCACCGAGCTGCGCGGCAAGCCGGGCAAGTGGTACGTCATCCACTCCTACGCCGGCTTCGAGAAGCGCGTGAAGTCCAACATCGAGAACCGCAAGGTCTCGCTCGAGGCCGAGGACTACATCTTCGAGGTCCAGGTCCCGATGGAGGACGTGGTCGAGATCAAGAACGGCCAGCGCAAGATGGTCACCCGCGTGCGCATCCCCGGCTACGTGCTGGTGCGCATGGACCTCAACGAGGACTCGTGGTCGGTCGTCCGCCACACGCCGGGCGTCACCGGCTTCGTGGGCAACGCCCACAACCCGACCCCGCTGCGCTTCGAGGAGGCCTTCACGATGCTGAAGAGCCTCGTCGAGATCAAGGACGTCGCCCCCTCGAAGACCTCCGGCGCGAAGGGCCAGAAGCAGGCCCAGCGCGTGCTGCCCGCCGAGGTCGACTTCGAGATCGGCGAGACCATCACCATCAAGGAGGGCTCGTTCGCGGGTCTTCCCGGCTCGATCAGCGAGATCAAGCCCGAGAGCGGCAAGCTCACCGTGCTCGTCTCGCTCTTCGAGCGCGAGACCCCGGTCGAGCTGTCGTTCGACCAGGTCACCAAGCTCTGACGCGTCGCCTCCGCGCCGCGTGAACGCCCCCTCCGCACGTCGGAGGGGGCGTTCGCCGTTCCGGGCGGCGCCCCCTCCGGCACCGCCCCACGCGCCCCCGGGCGTCGGCCCCTCCTCCGCCCTGTCGGGGGTGGCCCCGCTCGTGTAAGCTCGTACGGGTTTTCGTGTCGGCGCCCGCCTCTGTGCGCGCCGGACGACCCTCCTCCACCGCGATCCGGCACCGTCGGATGCGCGGGAGAGCGGCCGGGAGCCCCCGACCGCTCGAACCCTGAGAAAAGGAATCAGAATGGCCCCCAAGAAGAAGGTCACCGGCCTGATCAAGCTCCAGATCAAGGCCGGCGCGGCCAACCCCGCGCCCCCGATCGGTCCGGCGCTCGGTCAGCACGGCGTCAACATCATGGAGTTCTGCAAGGCGTACAACGCGCAGACCGAGTCGCAGCGCGGCAACGTCATCCCCGTCGAGATCACCGTCTACGAGGACCGCTCGTTCACCTTCGTGCTGAAGACCCCGCCCGCGGCGGAGCTCATCAAGAAGGCCGCCGGCGTCGCCAAGGGCTCCTCGACCCCGCACACCGTGAAGGTCGCGAAGCTCACCCAGGCGCAGGTCCGCGAGATCGCCGAGGCGAAGCAGGTCGACCTGAACGCCAACGACATCGACGCCGCCGCGAAGATCATCGCCGGCACCGCCCGCTCGATGGGCATCACGGTCGAGTAGCGCGACTCGCTGCTCGACGGCGGGAGCGACGCGCCCACCGGCGCGGACCCACCGCGGAAGCCTCGAGAACCCGACGGCGGCCCCTCAGCGGGGTCGCACGCCCGGTCCGGAAACGCCTCTGCACGACCTCTCCGCCTCCCGCGAGCAGCAGTCACGGCCGCGATCGCGGCACCACTAGAACTCCATCACCCCCGTGGGAGAGCCCGCCAGGCTCTAGAACCACATTCTCGTTTCAAGGAGAAACAACATGGCACAGAAGTCGAAGGCCTACCGGGCCGCCGCGGCCAAGCTCGAAGAGGGCAAGTTCTACACGGCCGACGAGGCCGTCGCGCTCGCCCGCGAGACCGGTTCCGCCAAGTTCAACAGCACCGTCGAGGTCGCCCTCAAGCTCGGTGTCGACCCCCGCAAGGCCGACCAGATGGTCCGCGGCACGGTCATCCTGCCCCACGGCACGGGCAAGACCGCCCGCGTCATCGTGTTCGCGACCGGTCCGGCCGCCGAGGCCGCGCTGGCCGCCGGTGCCGACGAGGTCGGCGGCGCCGAGCTCATCGAGAAGGTCGCGGGCGGGTACACCTCGTTCGACTCCGCCGTCTCGACCCCGGAGCTCATGGGCCAGGTCGGCCGTCTCGGAAAGGTGCTCGGCCCCCGCGGCCTCATGCCCAACCCGAAGACCGGCACCGTGACCCCGGACGTGGCGAAGGCCGTGACCGAGATCAAGGGCGGAAAGATCGAGTTCCGCGTCGACAAGCACGCCAACGTGCACCTCGTCGTGGGCAAGGCCGCGTTCACCGAGGAGCAGCTCCAGGAGAACTTCAAGACCGCGCTCGACGAGATCCTCCGCCTCAAGCCGTCCTCCTCGAAGGGCCGCTACATCCAGAAGGCCGCCGTCTCGACGACCTTCGGCCCCGGCATCCCGCTGGACGTCAACGTCCTGGCCTGAGCCGAGCACGCACTGACGTGAGGAGGGGGTCCGCTTCGGCGGGCCCCCTCCTTCGTCGTCCCGGCATACTGGACCGGTGATCCGCCGCTCCACTCCGCCGCGCCTCCCGTGACCGTCCGCCGCGCGTCGGCCGCCGATGCCGAGGCCCTGGCCGAGCTGGCCGCCGCGACCTTCCCGCTGGCCTGCCCGCCGCACACCACCGCGGAGGCGAAGGCCGAGTTCGTGCGCACCGTGCTCTCGGTCGAGCGCTTCCGCGACCACCTCGCCGATCCGCTCCGCTCGCTCCTGGTCGACGACGACTCCGGCGCGCTGACCGGCTACGCGATGCTCGTGCGCGGGGAGCCCGCCGACGCCGACGTCGTCGCGGCGATCCGGCTGCGTCCGACCGTCGAGCTCAGCAAGTTCTACCTCCTGCCCGGCCGGCACGGCTCCGGAGCGGCGGCCGCGCTGATGGCCGCGACCCTCGAGGAGGCGCGGGCTCACGGTGCCGCGGGCGTCTGGCTCGGCGTCAACGAGGAGAACGCGCGCGCTCAGCGCTTCTACTCCAAGCACGGCTTCGCGGTCGTCGGCCGCAAGCGCTTCCTCGTCGGCGACCGCTGGGAGGACGACTTCGTCCTCGAGCGCTCTCTCTCCTGACCCTCCCCGCGAGACGCCGCCCGGGTACGCGACACGCTCCGCGTGGCGTACCGGAGCGGCATCTCGCCGAGGTCAGCCCTCGGAGACGGTGAGGACGATCTTGCCGCGGGTGTGGCCCGTCTCGAGCTGCTCGTGCGCCTCGCAGGCGCGGGCGAGGGGGAAGATGCCGTCGATGAAGACGCGGACGTCGCCCGACTCGAGAAGGCGCGAGACCACGCCGAGGGTCGCCCCGTCGGGAGCGACGCGGTAGGTGGAGGCGCGCACGCCCGCAGCGGCCGCCTCCTCGAAGAACCCGGGCCAGCTCCCGGTGGGCGCGTTCACGATCAGGCCCCCGGGGCGGAGGACCCTCAGCGAGCGCGAGCCCGTGTCGTCGTGGACGTTGCCGACCAGATCGATGACCACGTCGACGCCGGACAGCAGCTCGTCGAAGCGCTCGGCGGTGTGGTCGATCACCTGCGCGGCGCCGAGCTCGTGCAGCCACTGCAGGTTGCGGGTCGAGCCGGTCGCGATCACCGAGGCGCCGAAGTAGGCGGCGAACTGCACCGCGAAGTGGCCGACTCCGCCCGACCCGGCGTGGATGAGGATCCGCTGGCCCTCGTGCGCCTTGGCGAGCTCGACGACCATGCCCCAGGCGGTGAGCGCCGCGAGCGGGACGCCGGCCGCTTCGACGTGCGAGAGCGTCGACGGCTTCCGCGCGATGGAGACGCTCGGCACGCTGACGTACTCCGCGTAGGAGCCCGAGTAGCGCGGCACCATGACGAAGCCGTAGACCTCGTCGCCCGGCCGCAGCGGATGCGCCGGGTAGGGGCTCGAGACGACGACGCCCGAGAAGTCGTGGCCGAGGACCGCAGGGTAGGAGGCGATCTGCGAGGCGACCCCCTGGCCCGCGCGCGTCTTCGCGTCGAGCGGGTTCACGCCGGCCGCGACCACCTTCACGGTGAACTCGGCGTTGATGGCGGAGGGGGTCGGCACGGTCGCCAGGTGCAGGGCGGAGGCGTCGCCCGGCGCGTCGATCACCGCCGCCGTCATCGTGTCGGGGAGGACGACCTCCTCCGGGATCTCGCCGATCGCGAGGCCGTGCCCGAGCGCGCTGGTGTGCATCGTCGCCTTTCCTGTCGCTGAGGCGTGCGGGTGGAGCGTGCCGAGGACGTCGCCCCCGATCCCCGCATCCGACGCCGCGACCAGTCAATCGAGGCAATGAGTCGGCGCTGTTACGGGGGTGTCACCCTCGGGAGAAGATTGGCGCGGAGCCGCGGGCGCCCGGTCTGGCACGATGAGGGGATGCGACGCCGACGTACCCTGCTGGTCGGCGGTGCCCTCCTTGTCCTGGCCGGGCTCGTGGTCCTCCTGGCCGCCCGGATCAGCATCGGCACCAGCCGCTGGGTCTACGTCAGCGAGATGGGCGCGCCGGACCTGCCGACGGCGGGCGCCTTCGAGGCCGCTCTTCTGCTCGTGGCGGCCGGCGGCGCGCTGATCGCCGCGGGCGCCTGGCCGGTGCGCGCCCGCCTGCTCCCCGCCCTCCGCCCGGCCGGCGCGATCCTCCTGGCGGCCGCCTGCTTCGCGCTCGCCTCGCAGGTGACCTGCACGGCGGGCTGCCCGCTGCCGGTCGGGCCGGCCTTCCGCTGGCAGGACCTCATCCACACCTCGGCCGCCGTCCTCGGCTTCGGGGCCGCCTGCGCCGCGATGCTCCAGCTGGCGACCGTGCGGGGGCGCCCTGCGGTCGCGCGGCTCTCGCTCGCCGCGGGGATCTCGGTGGCGGTCGTCGCCGGGACGGGCGGGATCCTGTCGCTCCTGCGCGTGTGGCTGCGGCTCGGCGGCACGCTCGAGTTCGTGGCGACGGCGATCGCAGTGCTCTGGCTCGCGTTCGTCGGCCTGGTGCTCGCGCTCGAGGACCTCAGCGCTGAGCGAGCCAGCCGCGGACGTGCCCGCGGATCCGGTCCTGCTGAGCGGCGAAGCCCTCGTCCCGCGACGGCACCCGCTCGCAGTCCGCATCCGGAAGAGCCCTAGCCCACGCCTCCGCGACCTCGACCGGGTGCACGGGGTCGCGCTCGGCCGCGATCACCAGGGTGCGCGCGATGACCTCGCCCAGCTCTCCGGAATCGCGGTAGGCGGCGTTCCGCGGGATCTGGGCGAGACGGACGGCGCGCTCGGCCGCGCGCGGGGAGCGGAACTGCAGCGTCAGCGCCTCCGCCGACGCGGGGGACACCTCGGCGGCGCGCGCGAACAGGCCCGAGGCGCGGAACATCCGCTCGCCGCGCTTCGCGCCGTGGTCGTGCAGCAGCTGCGCGATGACGGGGAACACGGTGAGGTTCTCGGGCAGCGGCTCGGCGGTGAAGGCGGGACGCACGAAGACGGCGCGGTCGATCGGCAGCACGCGTCGGACGGCGAGGCGCAGGGCGATCGCCGCGCCCATCGAGATGCCGAGCACCGTGAGCGGCTTGTGCGCGGCTCCGGCGCGCACGACCTCCTCCGTCACCTCGTCGGCGAGCGCCTCGAGGGCGAAGTCGCCGGGCGCGCCGAGCAGCTCGGAGGCGCCGTGGGCGCGGACGTCCGGAGCGATGACCTCGCTGCCGGCGGGGAGGGCGGAGCGCAGCAGCCCCAGCGGCTGGGAGCGGTCGCCGCCCAGGCCGTGCAGGAGGAGGACCGTCACCGGGCGCGCGTCCGCTCGTGCAGCTCGGCCATCAGCATCCCCGCCAGCCGCACGAGGATGTGGATCTCGTCCTCGTCGCGGTCGACCCAGCGGGAGTTCGGCTCGCCCTCGATCGGCACGAAGTCGCGGTGCTGCTCCCAGACGACGAGCGTGCGCTCGGCGCCGAGGACGTACTGCTGCCAGAAGACCTGCCGCAGGTAGTGGCGCGGGATGCTCCGCCACGGCTTCGTCGTGGTCTTGATCTCGCAGAGCTCGAGTCGGCCGTCCTCGCGGAGGCCGATGCCGTCGGGCGTGGCGAGGTGGCGCCGCTCCTGGCTCGCGTGGAAGAGGGTGCTGCTGGGCTCGATCGCGTGCTCGCTCCGCACCCAGGCGGCGATCTCGGGCTCGCGGGCGCGGCCGTGGTCGGTGAAGGCGTTGCCGCCGAAGCCGGTGCCGTAGAGCTTGTCGAGCGCGGCCCTGCCGATCGCGGCGGGGGAGGAGAGGCGGGCGACGTCGGTCGCCGTGATGCCGCGCGAGCGGGCGCGGAGCCAGGCGACGCGGTCCGAGGAGTCGGCGACGACCCTCCGGAGGTGCGGGGGCTCGGCGTCCGTGAAGACGGGCTGCGTCTCCCAGGGGAAGGAGAGCTGCAGGTCGGGCACCGATTCATTCTCTGCCCCCTGCGGCGCCCGGTCGAATCGGCACGCCGACCCGCGGCGTCTCACCGGGGCGCGACGGCCCGCGCCGGCGGCTCAGGCGTCGAGGAAGGCGTCGACGTGCGCGGGGGAGAGGAGGTGGCGCCGGACCATCAGGGCGGCGCCGCGGACGCCTCCGCCCTGGGCCGCGGCCTGCACGATGTCGAGCGCGCGGGTCGCCAGGGGGAGGGAGCGGCGGTAGACGACCTCGCGGACCCCGGCGAGGACCTCGTGGCTGGCCTGGGCGATGCTGCCGCCGACGACGATGACGGACGGGTTCAGGAGGTTCACGCAGGTGGCGAGCACCTCGCCGATGTCGCGGCCGGCGGCGCGCGTGAGCTCGACGGTGGTGGGGTCCCCGCCGGTCAGCAGGGTGACGACGTCGGAGGTGCTGGCGGCGTCGATCCCGGACTCGGTCAGCCGGCGGGCGATCGCCGAGCCGCTCGCGATCGCCTCGAGGTCGGCCTCGCCGCGGTCGCCGGGGACCTGCACGTGGCCCAGGTCGCCCGCCGCTCCGAGGGCTCCGCGCTGCAGGGCGCCGCCGCTGACGATCCCGGCTCCGATGCCGGTGGAGACCTTCACGTAGAGGAGGTCGTCGACGTCGGCGTAGTGGTCGGCGTGCTCGCCGAGCGCCAGCAGGTTCACGTCGTTGTCGACGAGGACGGGCACGGGGAGGCGGCGGCCGACGAACTCCGGGATGTCGAAGCGGTCCCAGCCGGGCATGATCGGCGGCTTCACCGGGCGGCCCGTCGCGTGCTCGACGGGTCCGGGGACGCCGACGCCGACTCCCGCGAGCGGGCCGGCCGCCGGAGTCCGGCCGAGCAGGGCCGCGGCGACGTCGAGGGCGTGGCCGAGGACGGCGAGGGGGCCGTCGGCGATGGCGATGCTCTCGCGGCGGCGGGCGAGGACCGTGCCGTCGAGGTCGGTCAGGGCGACGACGGCGTGCGCGGCGCCCAGGTCGACGGCGAGGAGGCTGCGCGCCCGGGGGTCGAAGGCCACGCGGGCGGCGGGGCGGCCTCCGGAGGAGGGGGCGTCGTCCTGCCGGGCGACCAGGCCGGAGGCGGTGAGGACGTCGAGCTGGGCGGAGACGGCCGCGCGCGGCAGGCCCGTCTCGGCGACCACGTCGGCCCGCGTCCGGGGCGCCCCGTCGGCCAGCAGGAGCAGCAGCTCGCCGACCGCGCTGACGGTGATGCGGCGGCGCGGGGACATGGCCAGAGTCAACCACAGCGCCCGTGCTTCTGTGCGGCGGGTGCCCGACTTGGCGGGCGCGCAGGGCTAGTTTTGCTTGTCCGTGAGCAAAAGTCCGCGTAGGGTTCGAGGCACACCTTCCGATGCGATCAGGAGCCCCACCGGTGGCCACACCCCCAGACCTCTCTGTCCAGCTGTACTCGGTGCGCGAGCCGCTCGCGGCCGATCTGCCCGCCACCCTCGACCGCCTCGCGGCGATCGGCTTCACCACGGTCGAGCTCTTCGGGTTCGTCGACCTGGCCGACGCCTACCGCGCGGCGCTCCCGGCCAGCGGACTGCGCGCTCCCGGCGCCCACGCGCGCCTCCTCGGCCCGCAGGGCGACGCCACCGTCGACGAGATCCTCGACACGGCCGCCTCGCTCGGCGTCGAGACCGTGATCGACCCCTTCGTCGACCCGACCCGCTGGACCACCGCGGACGACGTCGCCCGCATCGCCGACGAGCTGAACGCGCTGGTCGACTCCGCCGCCGCCCGCGGCCTGGTGCTCGGCTACCACAACCACGCCTTCGAGTTCGAGAACCGCGTCGACGGCCGCAGCGCCTTCGAGCACCTCGCGGGCCTGCTCGACCCGCGCATGGTCCTCGAGCTCGACACCTACTGGGCGGCCGTCGGCGGCGACGACCCGGTCGAGGTGCTCGGACGCCTCGGCGACCAGGTGCGCTTCCTGCACGTGAAGGACGGCCCGATCTCGGCCGACACCCAGGAGCAGCTGCCCGCGGGCGAGGGCGCGATGGACGTCCCGGCGATCCTCGCCGCCGCTCCTCAGGCCCTGCCCGTGCTGGAGTTCGACGCCTACGCCGGCGACATCTTCGAGGGCCTGGAGTCGGCCCACCGCTACGTCTCGGGGCTCGGCGCATGAGCGGCACCGGCCGCGTGGGCGTCGGCGTCATCGGCGCCGGCAACATCAGCACCCAGTACCTGACCAACCTCACCGTCTTCCCCGACCTCGAGGTGCTCTTCGTCGCCGACATCGACCTCGAGCGGGCGAGGACCCAGGCCGAGGCCTTCGGCGTCCCCGCCTCCGGCACCGTCGAGGAGCTCCTCGCGCACGAGGGCATCGAGATCGTCGTGAACCTCACGATCCCGGCCGCGCACGTCGAGGTCGCGCGCCGCGCGGTCGAGGCGGGCAAGCACGTGTGGACCGAGAAGCCCTTCTCGCTCGACCGCGACAGCGGGATCGAGCTGCTCGCGCTGGCGAAGGACAAGGGGCTGCGCGTCGCGACCGCTCCCGACACCTTCCTGGGCGCGGGCCTCCAGACGGCGCAGCGCGTGATCGAGAGCGGAGCCATCGGCACGCCGCTCTCCGCCCTCACCCTCTTCCAGGGCCCCGGCCCCGAGTCGTGGCACCCGAACCCGGAGTTCTTCTTCGCCGAGGGCGGCGGACCGCTGCTGGACATGGGCCCGTACTACATCACCACGCTCGTGCAGAACCTCGGCCCCGTCGAGAGCGTCACCGCCGTCTCGTCCCAGGCCCGCGCCACCCGCGTGGTGGGCTCCGGCCCGAAGGAGGGCACCGAGTTCCCGGTGACCATCCCGACGCACATCGGCGGGCTGCTCCGCTTCGAGTCCGGGGCCTCGGCCCAGGGCGTGTGGAGCTTCGAGTCGAGCCTGCCGCGCACCGGCTTCGTCGAGATCAACGGCTCCGAGGGCACCCTCGTCCTCCCCGACCCGAACCAGCACGACGGAGAGATCACCCTGCACCGCCGCGGGTCCGCCGAGCCTGAGGTCATCGCGGCGACCGGCTCGACCGCCTCCCGCGGCACCGGCGTGCTCGAGCTCGCCCGCGCGATCCGGGCCGACCGCCCCGAGGCCGCCTCCGGAGACCTCGCCTATCACGTCACCGACGTGATGCTCTCGCTGCTCGAGGCCGCCGAGACCGGCGAGAAGGTCCTCGTCACCAGCTCCGTGACGCCCCGCCCCGCACTGCCCGAGAGCTGGGACCCGACCGAAGCGACCCTCTCCTGATGCCCGCGCCCCTGCGCGTCGGCGTGCTCGGCGGCGGCTTCATGGCGGCCGTGCACAGCCGCGCGGCCCGCAGCGCCGGAGCGGTGCTCGCCGGAGTCGCCTCCTCCACCCCGGAGAAGGGCGAGCGGGCGGCGGCCGAGCTCGGCGTCGAGCGCGCCTACCCGGACGCCCGGGCCCTGATCGAGGACGAGAGCATCGACCTCGTGCACGTCTGCACCCCGAACGCCACGCACGCCGCACTCGCGCTCGCGGCGATCGAGGCGGGCAAGCACGTGGTCTGCGAGAAGCCGCTCGCCGCGACGCTGCGGGAGGCGGAGTCGCTCGCTGCGGCCGCGTCCTCCGCCGGCGTGGTGGCGACCGTCCCGTTCGCCTACCGCTTCCACCCGATGGTGCGCGAGGCCCGTGCCCGCGTCGCCTCCGGCGAGACCGGCCGTCTGGTCACGGTCCGCGGGAGCTACCTCCAGGACTGGCTGCTGGGCGCCTCCGACGACAACTGGCGCGTCGACCCGGCCGCCGGCGGCCGCTCGCGCGCCTTCGGCGACATCGGCTCGCACCTGGTCGACCTGCTGGAGTTCGTCACCGGCGACCGGATCGACTCGCTCGCCGCGATCACGAGCACCGTCCACGCCGAGCGCGGCGGCCGCCCGGTGAGCACCGAGGACGTGGCCGGCCTGATCGTCCGGCTCGAGGGCGGCGCCGTCGGCACGCTCCTCGTCTCGCAGGTCACCGCGGGCCACCGCAACGAGCTGGTGCTCGAGGTGTCCGGGCTGGAGGAGTCGCTGCGCTTCGAGCAGGAGCTCCCCGAGACGCTGTGGGTCGGCCGGCGCGACAGCGCCCTGCTGGTGCCGCGCGACGCCTCGATCCTCGCGCCCGATGCGGCCCGGCTCTCGATCGTGCCGAGCGGTCATCCGATGGGCTACCAGGACGCCTTCACAGCGTTCGCCCGCGACACCTACGCCGCAGTGGCGGGCGCCGACGTGGAGGGTCTGTCGACCTTCGCCGACGGCCTCCGCGCGGCGCGCATCACCGAGGCCGTGCTCGACGCGGCCGAGACAGGCGCCTGGGTGACCGTGCCCACCGCCGACGACCGGACGGAGATCGCCGCATGAGCGACGAGAAGACCTACCCCGCCACCCACCCCGTGACGCTGTTCACCGGTCAGTGGGCCGATCTGCCCTTCGAGGAGGTCGCCCGACTCGCCGCCGAGTGGGGCTACGACGGACTCGAGATCGCGGCCTCGGGCGACCACCTCGACCTCAAGCGCGCGGACGAGGACGACGCCTACGCCGCCTCGCGTCTGGAGATCCTCGACCGCTACGGCCTCGAGGTCTTCGCCATCTCGAACCACCTCACCGGCCAGGCCGTCTGCGACGACCCGATCGACTTCCGCCACAAGGCACTCGTGCGCGACTACACCTGGGGCGACGGCGACGCGGAGGGGGTGCGGCAGCGCGCCGCCGAGGACATGAAGCGCTCGGCGCGGGTCGCCCGCAAGCTCGGCGTGGACGTGGTCGTCGGCTTCACCGGCTCGAAGATCTGGCCCTACGTGGCGCAGTTCCCGCCGGTGCCGGCCTCCGTGATCGACGAGGGGTACGAGGACTTCGCGACGCGCTGGAACCCGATCCTCGACGAGTTCGACGCGAACGGCGTGGTCTACGCGCACGAGGTGCACCCGTCCGAGATCGCCTACGACTACTGGTCGAGCGTGCGCACCCTCGAGGCGATCGGTCACCGCCCGGCCTTCGGCTTCAACTGGGACCCGTCGCACATGATGTGGCAGGACATCGACCCGGTCGGCTTCATCGTCGACTTCAAGGACCGGATCCACCACGTCGACTGCAAGGACACCCGCCTGCGCCCGAAGAACGGCCGCGCGGGCGTGCTCGGCTCGCACCTGCCGTGGGGCGACCCGCGCCGCGGCTGGGACTTCGTCTCGACGGGGCACGGCGACGTCCCGTGGGAGGACGCGTTCCGCGCGCTGGAGTCGATCGGCTACTCCGGCCCGATCTCCATCGAGTGGGAGGACGCCGGGATGGACCGCCTCCACGGCGCGAAGGAGGCCGTCGGCTTCATCCGCTCGCTGCTCTGGAGGACCCCGACCGCGTCGTTCGACGCCGCGTTCTCGAACCAGTAGCCGCGCGGCTCCCCTCGGCGGGATCCCGCTCCGGCCCGCAGCGCACGTCGCGCGCGCCGGATCGGGGTCCTGCAGGCGGGGGTGGGGTCAGTCGGCGGCCTTGGCGGCGCGCTCGGACTTGATGCGGGCCTGCTCGCGGCGGACCTCCGCGTAGCGGTTCTGCTCGACGCGCAGCCACTCGGGGACCTCGTCGAGCAGGGCCTGGATCTCGGGAGTGGTCAGCGCCTCGGTGACGCCGCCGCGGGCGAGCCCCGAGATGGAGACGTTCAGCCGGGAGGCGATGACGGAGCGGGGGTGCGGCCCCTCCTCGCGCAGCTGCACGAGCCAGGCGGGCGGGTTCGCGGCGAGCTCGTCGTACTGCTCGCGCGTGATCGCCGACTCCTGGAACTCCTCCGGGGTCGCGGGCAGGTAGACCTGCAGCTTCTTCGCCGCGGTCGCAGCCTTCATCGTCTGTGTCGCCTTGGCCATGCGGCAACCCTACCGGCGCGGCGCGGACCACCTACCCTGAGGGGATGAGCGAGCAGCCCGAGACCGTCGACCCGCAGGCCGCTCCCGAGGCGGAGGGGCGTCCGGAGGGCGGGGCGGACGCGACGGCGGACGACGCGTCGGCCGGATCGGGTGCGGTCGGCGCCGGAGCCGGAACCGAGTCGGACGACACGGACGGCGCCTCCGAGGACGGCGACTCCGACGACCTCGACTCCGAGGACAGCGACGCCGGGGACAGCGATGTCGACGACGCCGACTCCGACGACGCCGACTCCGACGCCGAGGACGCCGTCCCCGCCGGCCCCGTGCTCGCCGTCGCCCTCGTGCCCGGCGTCACCCCCACCAAGTGGACCCGCGTCTGGGGCCAGCGCCGCTCCGATCTCCCGCTGCGCATCACCGTCGTCGCCGAGCGCGATCAGGAGCAGGCGCTGCTCGACGGCCGCGCGCAGCTGTCGTTCGTCCGCGGCGACGTCTCCTCCTCCGCCCTCAGCTCCATCCACCTCTACGACGAGCAGCCCGTCGCCGTCGTCGGCCGCGAGCACGTCCTGGCCGCCGCGGAGGAGCTCGACGTCGCGGAGCTGGCCGGCGAGCACCTCCTCCAGGACCCGGAGGACGTGCCCGAGTGGGCCGCGGTCGCCGAGGAGATCGCGGACGGCTCGCGGCGCCCGCTGCCGCGCATGGCCGGCCTCGACGACGCGGTCGAGCAGGTCGCGGCCGGCGTGGGCGTTCTGATCGTGCCGCAGTCGGTGGCGCGCGTGCACAGCCGCAAGGACGTGACCGCAGTGCCGGTGACCGGCGTCGCTCCCTCCTCCGTCCGCCTCGCCTGGGTGACGGACGACAAGGGCGACGACGTCGAGGACTTCATCGGAGTCGTCCGCGGCCGCAGCGCGAACACCACGCGCGGAACCGCCGCGACGCCGAAGGTCGAGTCGCGGGCGAAGGCCGCCAAGGCGAAGGCGCGGGAGGCGCGCGAGAAGGCGGAGAGGGCCGGCGGCGGCAAGAAGAAGCCGGCCCGCGCCAAGGCGTCCGCGCCGGCGGTGCGGCGCACCCGCAAGCCCCGCGGCCGCTGACCGTGGCCGACGACGCCGACTGGTCGCTCCGCCCCGCCACCGCGGAGGACGCCGCGGCGATCGCCGAGCTGCGCGCGGTCGTCATGCGCCCGTCGCTCGAGACGCTCGACCGCTACGACGAGCACCGCGTGCGGCACCGCTTCCTCGACGGCTACCGGCCCGAGCTCACCCGCGTGATCGAGCTCGACGGCGCCTTCGCCGGGAGCATCGCCGCGCGGGTCGAGCCGGACGCGGTCTGGATCGAGCACTTCTACCTGGCGCCGCACGCACAGGGACGCGGAGTCGGCGGCGCCGTCCTGCGTCGGGTGATGGCGGAGGAGGCGCGGCCGGGTCTGCCCTTCCGGCTCGACGTGCTGAAGCGCAGCGACGCCCGCCGCCTCTACGAGCGGCACGGCTTCCGGTTCGAGCGCGCTCTGGAGTGGGACGACATCCTCGTCGCGCCGCCTGTCTCCTGACCCCTGATCGGGGAGGACGACGGGGCGCGGGCCGCCGCTAGCATGAGCGCGATCCCCTCCGCCGGGTCGGCCGCAGGGCGACCTCCTCCTGGAAGCAGGCACTCCGCCGTGTCCCCGCTCGTTCTGAGGTCCGCCGCCTCCGCGGTCCTCGTCGCCGCCCTGGCGATCACCTCCAGCCCGCTCGCCTCCGCCGCATCGGCGGCCGCGCCGTCGGCCGCCCCCGTCGCCGCATTCGGCGCCGCCTCCGACGCGCCCCGCTCGATCGTGCTCCCCGAGGGGCAGCCGCTCTGGCAGCCCAGCGCCGAGTCCCCCCTGCCCGCCGTGCCGGACGAGGCGCCGAGCGCCGCCCGTGCGAGCGCTGCGGCGTCGATCAGCGGCCGTGTCGTGGTCGAGGAGGCCGACGGCTCGATCGCGACCACCACTCCCCGCGGCGCCCTCCTGAACGTCGAGGTCTGGTCGAGCGAGGCGGGGCTCCTCGGGAACCACTCCGTCGCCGGCGACCTCACCTTCAGCATCGACGGGCTCACCGCCGGGCAGACCTACTACCTGCTGATCAAGGACAACGCCGACCTGTACGCCGACCTCTGGTCCGGCGGCAGCGCCGTCGCCCGCAGCGCCGAGCCGCTCCAGGCCCCGGCGGCCGGCGTGCAGCTGCGCACCGCACGGCTGGGGTCGCTCGAGGGACGCCTGAGCGGCGTCGCGGGCGACCAGCGCGTCGACATCTGGTACCGCGACCCGGGAACCGACGGCTACTTCCGCACCGGCGAGCTCGACCTGATCACGGGCGGCGACAACCCGTACTCGTTCCAGCAGGTCGTCCCCGGCGACTACCTCGTCCGGGCGTCGAGCCGCGACGACGTGATCGACGACAGCTACTGGGACCACGTCCTCCGCTCGGGCGACGCGGGCGACGTGCGCGTCCCGGTGGGCGGATCGGCCGCCGGGATCGACCTCTCGCTGAGCAGCGACTACCAGCAGTACACCGGCCGCCTCGCCGGATCGGACCGCTACGCGACCTCGGTGGAGGCGACGGGCTACTTCTCCCCGGGCATCCCGGTGCTCTACGTGGCCAGCGGGGCGAACTGGCCGGATGCGCTGAGCGCCGGCCCGGCCGCCGCCGCCCTCGGAGGCGCGCTCCTGCTCACCGATCCCGACCGCCTGCCTCGGGTCGTCTCCGACGAGATCCGCCGCCTCCGCCCGGAGCGGGTCGTGGTCGTCGGCAGCGAGCTGAGCGTGAGCCCCGGGGTCCTCTCCGCGATCCGCTCGATCGTCGGCGGCACCGAGCGCATCGGCGGGACGGACCGCTACGACACCTCCCGCCGGATCGTCGCAGACGCCTTCGGCAGCGGCCCCTACTCGAACATGTTCGTCGCGACCGGCACGAACTTCCCCGACGCCCTGTCGGCCGCGCCGATCGCCGGCTGGCGTGCGCAGCCCGTGCTGCTGGTCGACGGTGCGACCTCGGGCGCCGACTCCGCGACCGCGACCGCGGTGCGCGATCTGGCGCCGGAGCACGTGGAGTTCCTCGGCGGCGACCCCTCGATCCGGGACGCGTACGTGGCGGACTTCGAGCGTCGCGGCCTCGCCCCCTCGGTCTCGAGGATCGCCGGCCGCGACCGCTACGAGACCAGCGTCGAGCTGAACAGCGCCTACCCCCAGTCGCTGCTGCAGGACAGCGTCTTCCTCGCCGCGGGGTCCTCCTTCGCCGACGCCCTCTCGGGAGCGACGACAGCGGCGGCCCTGGGCTCGTCCGTGCTGCTGACCGAGCGCGATTGCGTGCACGACTCGACGCTGCGCTTCCTGGCCTCCAACTCGAAGAACTACGCGTTCCTGCTCGGCGGGGAGCCGACGCTCACCGAGGACGTGGCGAACCTCCGCAACTGCGAGTACGACTTCTGACGACGCGTGCTCCCGGGGTCCGGGGCTAGGGTGCGAGCATGCCCACGAGCGATGAGACCTGGACCCTGGCCGAGCACGACGTACCGGTGTACCGCAGCGGTGAGGGCGGCCGCGCGCTGATCCTGATCCACGAGGTCTGGGGGGTCGACGGGCACATCCGCTCGGTCGCCGACCGCTACGCGGCCGAGGGCTACAGCGTCGTCGCCCCCGAGCTCCTGGCCGACAGCGGCCTGCTCGAGCAGCTCGACGAGGAGCAGCGCGCCGACTACGACCACCCGGTGCGGCGCCTGCCGCGCCAGGTCGAGCTGCGCACCTTCTTCGCCCCCGTCTTCACTCCGGAGCACGCGACGCGCACCGTCGCGATCCTCCGCGCCCTCGTCGAGCGGCTCCTGCGCCAGGAGGGCGCGACCAGCGTCTCCGTCACCGGGTTCTGCTACGGCGGCACCTTCTCGTGGGCGCTCGCGCTGGCCGAGCCGCGGCTGGCGGCGGCCGTGCCGTTCTACGGGCACGTCACCGCGTCCGCCGAGGAGCTCGGCGCGCTGCAGGTGCCGGTGCTGGCGTTCCTGGGCGATCAGGACGCTCCCCTCGTCGAGCAGGTGCCGCGCATCCGCGAGGCGACCGAGGGCAAGGACGTCGAGGTCGTCGTCTACCCGGGAGCGGGCCACGCCTTCTTCAACGACGCGAACGAGCAGACCTACCAGGCCGAGGCGGCGACCGACGCCTGGCCGCGGGCGCTCGCGTTCCTCGGAGCGCACGCGGGCTGAGCGGGCCCTCGACGGACGGCGCCCGGCTCCGCGGCGCTGAGCGCGCCGACGGCCTGCGTCAGCGCGGCCGGATCGGCAGCCAGCCCCGCCGGGCCGCGAGAACGCCCGCCTGGAAGCGGCTCTCGGCGCCGAGCAGCTCGAAGAGACCGGCGATGTGCCGACGGCAGGTGCGCACGCTGAGGTCCAGCCGTGCCGCGAGCGCCTCGTCGGTGAGCCCGGCGGCGAGGCCCTGCAGGATCGACCGCTGCACCGCGGAGAGGGAGGGCTCCTCCTCGGTACCTGCCGCGTGCAGGGGCGCTGCGAACTCCCACGCCGCATCGAACACGCGCGCCAGGGTCGCCGCGAGCTCGGGGGAGCGGACGACCAGGGCGGCGCGGTCGTCCTCGTCGCGGGAGCGGGCGACGATCGCGAGGGAGCGGTCGAAGACCACCAGCCGGAAGGGCATCGTCGGGAGGGTCCGGAACCGCGCGCCCAGCGGCTCGAGCTCCGCGACCGAGCGCCGGAGGGCCGCGTTGTCGCGGCGGCGGTCGTGGTACAGCGTCCGCCTCGCGATGCCGCGCCCGAGCAGCTCGCGGTCGACGGCGTCGCTCGCCTCGTGCCGCTCCACGCTGCTGGTGCCGGGAGCGGCGATCAGCACCTCCTCCGAGGCTCCGCGCTGCAGGTCGAGGAGCAGCCGGAGGACGGTCGCCGGGTCCTCGATCACCTCCACCTGCTCCGCGGCGGCGAGGGCACTGCGGGCGCTCCGGTAGGCGGGGACGAGGGCCATCAGCTCGCTGCGGCGGCGGGTGATCCCGGTCTGCAGCTCGAGGAGGCGCCGCTCGTCGTCGGCGATCAGCTCGGCCAGGGCGATGTCCGGTGCGGCCGTGGCGAGCGACTCCGCCCCCGCGTGCAGCGGAGCGAGCAGCCGGAGCCCGATCAGCTCATCACGCGCCTCGCGGAGGCCGTCGACGGTGACGCCGAGCTCGTCCGACGCGCTCTCGAGAGACCAGTCTCCGCGCACGGACGCGTGCAGGTACAGCGCGATCGCGTTCTCGCTCAGCACCGGCGGCCCCCCGTTCTCCCGACCCTCCCGAGTGTAGGAGGCGCGCACTCAGCGCCGGCGCGCGAGAACCGCGACGACGGCGAGCTCACCGGCGAGGACCAGCGCCGCCGCTCCGAACACGGCCGGGCCGACCAGCGCGGCGAGCGGAGTGAGACCGGCGTTCGCGAGGAGGGGGGCGAGGAGACCGATCACGACTCCGGTACGGCGGGCGGGGGGCTGCCGGCGGGCGACGGCGACGACGCTCAGCGAGGTCGCGGCGGCAGCGGCGAGCACGAGCAGGAGGACCGCCGCGGGGTGCGGCTCCCCGAGCAGGAGGAGCGCGGCCAGCGCGGCCCAGGCGAGGGCGCCTCCGGCGGCGACGGGGCCGAGGTGCGGGGTGGCGGCGGGTGCAGTGGCGGTCATGGTGCGTCCTCTCGTCGTGGTCCTCCGAGCCTCGCGGAGGCCCGTCGGCGGAACCAGATCAGCATCCGGGCACGGCAGCATCCGGACATGCGGCGGACCCCCGGCTCCGCGCGGGGCGGAGGGTCGGGGGCCCACGGGACGTCCGGGCAGGCTCCGGCCGTGGCAGCATCCGGTCAGCCGGCCTCGCGCAGCCTCCCGACGGCGGGGTGGAGGCTGCGCTGCGCACGGCGCGATGGCGGAGTCGTGGGTGTCGTCGGCTCCTGCTCCGCGGGCGCCCGCTCTTCCCGGGGCGGTGCCCGCGGTCGTAGGCTCGCGCTCATCCGCAACGGGAGGGGCCGACGATGACCGCCACGAGAGAGACGTCCGCCCCGCCCGAGCTCAAGCGGGTGCTCGGCCCCAAGCTGCTGCTGCTGTTCGTGGTCGGCGACATCCTCGGGACCGGGATCTACGCCCTCACCGGGCAGGTCGCGGCCGAGGTGGGCGGGGCCGCGTGGCTCCCCTTCGTGATCGCGTTCGTCGTCGCCACGCTCACCGCCTGCTCCTACCTGGAGCTGGTGACGAAGTACCCGCAGGCGGCGGGCGCCGCGCTCTACGCGCACAAGGCGTTCGGGATCCACTTCGTCACGTTCCTCGTCTGCTTCACCGTGATGGCGAGCGGGATCACCTCGGCCTCCGCCGCCTCGGGCGCCTTCGCGAGCAACTTCGCGATCGGCTTCGGGCTCGGGGACGGCGCGGGGACGCGGCTGAGCATCGCGCTGGTGTTCATGGTCTGCATCGCCCTGGTGAACCTGCGGGGCGTCGCCGAGAGCGTCGGGCTGAACGTGGTGCTCACCCTGATCGAGCTCTCGGGCCTGCTGCTCGTGATCTTCGTGTGCTTCTTCGCCGTGTTCGGCGGGCAGGCCGACTTCTCGCGGGTGGTCGCGTTCGAGGCGCCGGAGGACAAGTCGCTGCTGCTCGCGGTGAGCACCGCGACCTCCTTGGCGTTCTTCGCGATGGTCGGATTCGAGGACTCCGTGAACATGGCGGAGGAGACGAAGGAGCCCAGCCGCATCTTCCCGCGCGTGATGCTCACGGGTCTCGGCATCACCGCCGTGGTCTACGTGCTCGTGTCCACGCTCGCCGTCGCGATCGTCCCCGTGGGGGAGCTGGCCGGCAACGACACTCCGCTCGTCACGGTCGTCGAGGCCGCGGCGCCCGACTTCCCGATCTCGACGCTGCTGCCCTTCATCTCGCTCTTCGCCGTGGCCAACAGCGCGCTGATCAACATGATGATGGCCAGCCGCCTGCTCTACGGGATGAGCCGCCAGGGCGTGCTGCCGCCGTTCCTGCAGAACGTGCTGCGCGGACGGCGCACGCCGTGGGCCGCGATCCTCTTCACGACGGTGATCGCCCTGCTCCTCACCGCCTACGTGTCGCGCGACCCCTCCGACCCCATCGCGGTGCTGCTGGGCGGGACCACGTCGCTCCTCCTGCTGGCGGTCTTCGCCGTCGTCAACGTCTCCGTGCTGGTGCTGCGGCGGCAGCCGGTCGAGCACCGTCACTTCCGGACCCCCACCGTGCTGCCGGTGCTGGGCACGATCGCCTGCGTCTACCTGGTGCTGCCGATCACCTCGGGACGCGATACCGCCCAGTACGGCATCGCGGGGGTGCTGCTCGTGATCGGCGTCCTGCTCTGGGTGGCGACCTTCATCGACCGGCGGGTCCGCGGCTATGCGCGCACCGCGGCGATCGCTCCGGAGGAGCTCGACGCCGATCCCGCGGAGGACGCATCGGGAGCGCACAGCGACGGCATCGGCCGGTCATAGCCGATCCATAGGGAACTCCCGATACTGGAGTCATGAGCACCTCGGCCCCCTCGAAGCACCTCGCCCCCGCGCAGCGCACCCGCCTGAAGCGGGCCGACGGGACGCCGATCCGCGTCCTCGTCGTCGACGACGAGAGCACCCTCACCGACCTGCTCCAGATGGCTCTGCGCTACGAGGGCTGGGAGGTGCGCACCGCCGCCGAGGGCCGCGCCGCGATCACGATCACCCGCGAGTTCCGACCGGACGTGATCGTGCTCGACGTGATGCTCCCCGACATCGACGGCCTCCAGGTCCTGCAGCGGGTCCGCGCGGACGGCAGCGAGACCCCGGTCCTCTTCCTCACCGCGAAGGACGCGCTCGACGACCGGATCGCCGGCCTCACCGCCGGCGGCGACGACTACGTCACCAAGCCCTTCTCCCTCGAGGAGCTGGTCGCCCGGATGCGCGGCCTCATCCGCCGCAGCACCCTGCTCGCCAACGACGCGGACGACCCCGAGGTCGTCGTGGGGGACCTGGTGCTGAACGAGGACAGCCACGAGGTCCGCCGGGGCGGCGACGAGATCGAGCTGACCGCCACCGAGTTCGAGCTGCTGCGCTTCCTGATGCGCAATCCGCGCCGCGTGCTCAGCAAGGCCCAGATCCTCGACCGGGTCTGGTCCTACGACTTCGGCGGCAAGTCGAGCGTGGTCGAGATCTACATCTCGTACCTGCGCAAGAAGATCGACGCCGGCCGCTCGCCGATGATCCACACCGTGCGCGGCGCCGGCTACCTCCTGAAGCCCGCGGACCAGTGAGCCGCACCGGCCGCCCGTCGCTCGGCGACTTCGCGACCCGCTCCGCCCTCCGCAGCTCCCGCCGCGGCCGGCGCGCGCCGTGGACTCTGCGGCGGCGGATGGTCGTCGCCGTGGTCGCGCTCGTCGCGGTGACGGCGGGCGTCGTGGGAGCGGTGAGCGTGCTCTCGGCGCGGTCGATCCTCTACGGCAGCACGGACGCGTCGCTCAGCCAGTCGGTCACGCGCCTCCAGGACTTCGACGGGCCGAGCCGCTTCGGCGGGTCGAGCGCGATCGAGCAGGCCACGACCTGCCCCAGCGGATCCTTCGGCGGCGGCCCGAGCCAGAACCTCAGCACCATCACCGCCGTCCAGGGCTCGGACGGCTCCTTCATCGGCGCTTACGTCGACGCCGACGGGGTCTGCCGGCAGTTCTCGGACCCGGCCGACTCGGTGCTCGCGGCGGCCGTCGCCGCGGGGGGCGAGGAGGCGACCATCGAGCTGCCCGGGAGCCTCGGGACCTACCGCGTGCGCGCGGCGGCGGTCGAGGGCTCCGTCGTCGTCGTCGGCGTCCCCCTGGGCGAGGTCGCCGAGACGCTCGCCTCCCTCACCTGGGTGGTCGTCGTGGTGGTGCTGCTGGCGATGCTGCTGGTCGCCCTCGTCGCCACCGCGATCATCCGCGTGGCACTGCGGCCCCTGGAGCGGGTGGAGGCGACGGCGACCCGCGTGGCCGAGCTGCCGCTGGACCGCGGCGCCGTCGAGCTGGTCGAGCGGGTCCCGGAGGAGGACGCCGACACCCGCACCGAGGTCGGCCGCGTCGGCGCCGCCTTCAACCGCATGCTCGACCACGTCACCGGTGCGCTGGAGTCGCGGCAGGCGAGCGAGGACAAGGTGCGGCAGTTCGTCGCCGACGCCTCGCACGAGCTGCGGACCCCCCTCGCGGCGATCCGCGGCTACGCGGAGCTGCCCCGTCGGGGCGGGACCGAGCTGCCGGAGTCGGCCGCCTACTCCCTCGACCGGATCGAGTCCGCCGCCACCCGGATGACCTCGCTGGTCGAGGACCTCCTCCTGCTCGCCCGCCTCGACGAGGGCCGCGACCTCGAGAAGGAGCCCGTCGACCTGACGCTGCTCGTGATCGAGGCGCTCTCGGACGCGCACGCCGCGGGCCCCGACCACGAGTGGGGCCTCGAGCTCCCCGAGGAGCCGATCGAGATCCGCGGCGACGGCTTCCGACTGCACCAGGTGGTCGCCAATCTGCTGCGGAACGCGACCGTGCACACGCCTTCCGGCACCCGGGTCGTGGCGGCGCTCGCCGAGGAGGTGTCGGAGGGGCGGCCGATCGCAGTCGTGACGGTCACCGATTCCGGCCCGGGCATCGCGCCGGAGCTGGTGCCGGTGCTGTTCGAGCGCTTCGCCCGCGGCGACTCCTCCCGAGCGCGCACGACCGGATCGACGGGGCTGGGCCTGGCGATCGTGGCGGCGGTCGTCGACGCCCACGGCGGGCGCGTCCTCGTCGCGTCCGAGCCGGGGCGCACGAGCTTCCGCGTCGAGCTGCCGGCGGGCTGAGGGCCGGGACGGCGGTCTCCCACCGCCCGCCCTACACCGAGACGCCCAGCCGGCGGCGCGCGTCGTCGAGGGTCCGCACCACGGCGACCACCTCGTCGAGCGGGTGCAGCGGCGACTCGGTGCGCCCCTCCGTCACGTACTGCGCGACGTGCAGCGCCTCCCAGGCGAGGCCCTCGCCGCCCTGGAGCGGCGTCTCGTCGATCCACGACCCGCTCTCGGAGCCGCGGGTGAGCGTCACGCCGCCCGGCGTCCAGAACGACGGGTGCACGTCGATCCGCCCCGCCCGCCCCGCGACGCTCGCCGCGTGGCGGGTGTCGGCCAGCACGGTCGAGGTGGCCACCGACTGCACCCCGTGCGCGTGGCTGCCGACGATCGTCGCGGTCGCGTCGACGCCGGTCGAGGTCATGCTGCCGGCGACGACGGTGCTCTGCGGGGTGCCCGCCACCATCGAGACGAAGGAGGAGGCGTAGACGCCGACGTCCAGCAGGCCGCCGCCCGCGAGCGCCGGGTCGAAGATCCGGCTGGAGGGGTCGAAGTCGAAGGCGGCGCCGAAGTCGGCCGAGACGACGGCGGGCGCGCCGACCGCCCCGTCGGCGAGCAGCTGCCGCACGACGTCCATGTGCGGCAAATAGCGCATCCACATCGCCTCCATCGCGAAGACTCCGGCGTCGCGCGCGGCGTGCACCATCATCTCGGCCTCGCCCGGGGTCGGCGCGA
Source organism: Rathayibacter sp. AY1A2 (assembly GCF_002930935.1). Lineage (NCBI taxonomy): Bacteria > Bacillati > Actinomycetota > Actinomycetes > Micrococcales > Microbacteriaceae > Rathayibacter > Rathayibacter sp. AY1A2. The sequence continues at coordinate 100,488 of NZ_PSTP01000010.1, forward strand.
ACGGCTTCTCGACCAGGATGTGCTTGCCCGCGGCGATGGCGAGCAGCGCCTGGCGGGCGTGCTCCGAGTGCGGGGAGGCGATGTAGACCACGTCGACCTCCGGATCCTCGACCACGGCCTCGTAGCCGGCCGAGGCCCGCTCGATCCCGAACCGGCTCGCGAACCGCTCCGCGCGCTCCAGCGAGCGGGAGCCCACCGAGACCACGCGCTGCCGGGTGTGCTTCTGCAGCGCCTCGACGAACGAGCCGGCGATCGAGCCGGGCGCGATCACCCCCCAGCGCAGGACGGGGGAGTCGAGGAGGGAGGGGAATCGGGGCTCGGGGAGCGTCAGTGCCATGCGTCCACGCTAGGGCCCCGTGCCCGGCGGGGGCGAGGGGGTGCGCGGCGGTCCCCTAGGGTGTGACGGCACGCGCAGTCGCGGGCGGAGGAGGACGTCATGCCCGAGTGGTACACCCTGGGCGTCGTCGCCCTCGTGATCGTCGTGGTGGTCGTCGCGATCGTGCGCTTCCGGTTCAACCCGGTGCTGGCGCTGGCCGTGGGAGCCGCCGCGATCGGCCTGCTCACCGGGCTCGGCCCCGTCGACACCGTCTCCACGATGACCACCGGCTTCGGCGAGGTGATGATGGAGGCGGGCCTCCTGATCGGCTGGGGCGTGCTCATCGGCGCGATGCTCAACGAGATGGGCGCCGTCGTCCGGCTCGTCGAGGGCCTGCTGCGCGTCTTCGGCCGCCGCGGGATCCCCTACGCGCTGGGCCTCTCCTTCGCCACCTACCTGCAGACGATCTTCGTCGACGCGCTGATCGTGATCGCGGCCCCGCTCGCGCGCCGGATCGCGCCGCGGCTGGGGCGCGCGGGCACCGGCATCGTCGCCGTGACCTTCGCCGTCGGGCTCGAGACGGGCATCGTGATGATGGTGCCCGGCTTCGCCGCGGTCGCGCTCGCGGGGCTGCTCGGAGTGCCGCTGGGCGTGATGATGCTCGGCGGATTCGCGGTGGTGGCGCCGACGGTCGTGGTCACGATCCTGCTGATGTCGCTCGCGTTCCGCCTCGGCTTCTGGGACCCGGCGCGCGACGAGCAGCTGGTCGTGCGCGACGACACGACCGGGCTCGCGACGGTGGGGGCGTCGCCCGCCGCGGACGGCGGACGGCTGCCGTCGTTCGGAGCACGGGGGAGCGGCGGGGCGTCCTCGAGCGGAGTCGGAGCGGCATCGGGCGGCTCGTCGGGCTCGTCCGTCGAGGACGCGGCGGGTCCCGCTGAGGCGCAGGACGCCCACGCCGCCCGCGAGCGCCCGCTCCTGCTCCTCTTCGCGCCCATGCTCCTCGCCCTCCTGCTCATCGCCGCGCAGGCGGTGCTCACCGTCTCCGAGGTCGAGCTGCCGGTGCTGCAGTTCCTCGGGAACCCCGTCATCGCGCTCCTCCTCGCCGTGATCGGCACCGGAGTGGTCGGCCGGTCCACCGTGGGAACCGCGCGGATGGAGAAGGCGGTCGCCAAGGGCTTCCAGGACGGCGGGCAGATCTTCCTGCTCACCGGCGTCGGCGGGGCGCTCGCCGCGGTGATCGCGCAGGGCGACCTCGGCGAGATCCTGAAGGGCTACTTCTCGACCTCGGCGACCGCGCCGCTGCTGCTCGTCTGGGTGATGGCGGCCGTGCTGCACATCGCGGTCGGCTCGGTCACCCTCTCGGCGATCACGGCGGCCGGAGTCGTCGCGCCGGTCGCCGCGACACTCGGCCTCGACCCGCTGCTGATCGCACTCGCCGCGGGCTCCGGCGCGCTGTTCTGCATCCACGTCACCTCGAACACCTTCTGGCTGCTGCAGAGCTTCCTCGGCCAGTCGGTCCGCGGCGCCCTCAAGTCCGTGACCGTCGGCGTCTCCCTCGCCTCCGTCCTCGCGCTCGGCGCCACGCTCGTCCTCTCCCTCTTCCTCTGACCGGGCCCTCCTTCCTCCTCTCGTCGGATGCCGCTCCGGCACTCGACTCGCCGCGCCAGGCCTCCGATGAGGCATCTCGCGGAGGTGATCCGGCCGACACGTGACGGAAACATGGAGCCTCTATCTTCCTGAGAGGGTTCACATCCGATTCGGAGATCCGGACGCCTACGGGGGCCCGATCCGTTCTGTCACGCCTCGACAAGGGAAGAACTCCGCTTGAGATCTCGAACCGCCCTCGCCTCCGGATGCTCCGCGCTCGCGCTCGCCGCCGGCGGTCTCCTGGTCGCCCCGCCGGCGACCGCCACGACCGCAGCACCCGCCGACTACACCCGCGTGGACATCGTGCGTCCGCCGTCCGCTCCGATCGCGGTGCCGACCAGCTACCCGCAGCAGACCCCGCTGACCGAGGTGCCCGTCGACCCGACCGACGCCTCGCTCCTGCGCGGAGTCACCCCCTACGACGCCATCGCGCCGCAGCTGAACGCGCTCGCCGCCCGCTCCGACCGGGTCTCGACCCAGGTGGTCGGGAAGTCCGGCCTCGGCCGCGACATCTACCTGGTCACCGTCACCGCCCCCGAGACCGAGGCCGAGACAGCGCAGCAGGCCGAGTGGCGCGACCGGCTCAAGTACGAGCCCGCCGCCGCGGCCGCCGACGCCGAGCTGATGGACGGCTACAAGGTGCCGGTCTGGTTCAACGGCAACATCCACGGCAACGAGTGGGAGGGCAGCGACGCGATCCTCGAGTACATCGAGGGCGTCGCCACCGCCGAGGACGCGGAGACCGAGGCGCTGCTCGAGGGCAACCGCCTCTACTTCACCGTCACCAACAACCCCGACGGCCGCGCCCTCGGCCAGCGCGCCGTCGCCGCGGGCTACGACCCGAACCGCGACATGATCACCGGAGCCACCAGCGAGGCGGCCGTGATCCGCGACCTCTCGAGCGTGCTCCAGCCCACGTACTTCATCGACATCCACGGCTACACCGGGATCCTCCAGGTCGAGCCCTGCGGCCCGCCGCACGGCGAGAACTACGAGTACGACCTCTTCCTCCCGCACGCCTACGCGACCGCGCTCGAGATCGAGCGCCGCGTCGTCGAGGCCGACGTGCCCGGCAACACCTACCTCGCCGAGGACGGCAGCGCCACCACGGACAACACCGGGAAGATCCTCATCCCCTACCGCGACATCCGCGCGGGCTGGGACGACTGGCCTCCCATCTTCGCCCCGCAGTACGTCGCCTTCCAGGGCGCGATCACCAACACGGTGGAGCTTCCGCTCGGCCGCACGGCCAACAGCACTCCGGAGGAGATCGCCCAGGGCCAGGCCAACGCGGACATCGACGTCGAGGTCGCCGGGATCGTCATGGACGCCTCCGTCGACTACATCGAGGCCAACCGCGACGCGCTCCTGAGCAACCAGGTCGCCATCTTCGAGCGCGGCGTCACCGGCGCCCCCGCCGTCGAGATCCCCGCCGACGTCTCCGCGGCCGACCTGCCTGCGGGCGTGCCGACCGAGTGGACCGAGATCTGGGACGAGACCGACGTCTACACGACCGAGTACCCGCGCGCCTACGTCATCCCCGTCGACGGCACGCAGCGCTCCGTCTCGGACGCCGAGACACTCGTCGCGCAGCTGCTCGCCCACGGCGTCGAGGTGTCGCGGACCACGGCCGCCACGAGCGTCGGAGGAGTCTCCTACCCCGCGGGCACCTACCTGGTCGACATGCACCAGTCGGTCCGCGGCCTCGCCAACGTCCTCCTCGCCGACGGCAGCGACATCTCGAGCCGCGTGCCCGAGATGTACGACGTCTCGGCCTGGAGCCTCTCGCTCCTCTGGGGCGCCGACGTGCAGGCGATCGGCTCCACCACCGACGCCCTCCCGGCCGTCGGCCTGGAGCCGGTGACCGCCGTGGCTCCGGTCGGCTCCGTCCCGGCAGGCGCCGACTACCTCGCCTTCGAGCCGCGCGGCGTCCTGGAGTACCAGGCCGTCAACGCGCTGCTGGCCGACGGCGTCGCCCTCGAGCAGTTCGAGGACGGCACGATCGCCCTCCGTGCAGACGCCGCCGGGCTCGCGGCCGCCGAGGGAGCCGCCGCCGCCTTCGGCGTCGACTTCACGGCGACCACCGCCGACCGCCTGCGCGCCGAGGACGGGAAGGCGCTCGACGCCCTCCGCGTCGCCTACTCCGGCACGAACGAGGACCGCGACGCGCTGGCCAAGCTCGGCTTCGCCGACGCGGTCGCCGTCGACGCGGCCGCGCTCACCGCGGGCACCGCGACCCTCGAGGGCGCAGACGTGCTCTACGTGGGACGCGCCCTCTCCTTCACCGCGGAGCAGGCCGTGGGCCGCATCGTGGTCGAGGAGTTCCTCGCGGCGGGCGGCGACGTCGTCGGCCGCGGCGGCGCAGGAGCGGCCTTCGTGTCCGACTTCGGCCTGGCCGAGCTGACCGCGCAGACCGGCACCAGCGGCTCCAACGGAATCGTCTCGGTCGAGACGCCCGCCGGCGGAGTCCTCGGCGACTACCCGCAGGACACCGCGTTCGTCTCGCCGGCACTGTGGTTCGCCGGCTTCGACGAGTCGGTCGCGGTCGAGCAGAGCTACTCGGAGGACGGCACGTTCGTCGCCGGGCACTGGGTCGACTCCGACGGGCAGTCCCGGAGCGACGCGGCCGGGCAGGCCTCGGCCGTCTCGTTCTCGACGGAGTCGGGCACCGAGGGCTTCCTCTTCGGCACCTCGCCGGTGTTCCGCAACCACCCGGTCGGAGCGTTCAGCGACGTCGCCCGGGCGCTGCTCGCCGTGGCGCCGGAGGGCGCCGCCGTCGAGCTGCCGGGGAACCCGGAGCCCACGCCGACGCCGGAGCCGACCGGCTCACCGGAGCCGACCGCGACTCCCGAGCCGACGGCGACGCCTGAGCCGACGGCGACGCCCGAGCCCACCGCGACGCCCGAGCCCACCGTGAGCCCGGAGCCCACGTCGACCCCCGAGCCCACGTCGACCCCGGAGCCCACGTCGACCCCGGAGCCCACGTCGACCCCGGAGCCCACCGTCGTGCCGACGGCCGGACCGACCGCCACGGCCGCGCCGATCACCGCGCCGACCGGCCCCGGCGGCCTCCCCTCCACCGGAGTGGAGACCGGCTCCTGGCTGCTGCTCTCGGGAGGTGCTGTCGCCCTCGGCCTCGGCTCGCTCCTGATCGCCCGCAGCCGTCGCCGCGAGGACCAGGAGGCCTAGCCTCCGCCTCGGGGAGGGATCGGGCGCCCGCAGCCCGGTCCCTCCCCGTTCCCGTTCCCCGTCCCCCTCGTCGCGCCCG